>CAMVBZ010000119.1 GCA_947165815.1 uncultured Clostridia bacterium | reverse complement strand
GAAAGGGATTGTTGGAACAAGTCTTGTTGGTATTGGTGGCAATGTCTTATTGGTTGCTATAAAGGCCGTGGTTGGATTCTTGGCTGGATCCATATCTTTAATCATGGATGCCTTGAACAACTTAACAGATGCCCTTTCATCCATTATAACCATCATTGGAACTAAACTTTCAAATAAGAAGCCAGACAGAAAGCACCCATATGGCCACGGAAGAATAGAATATTTAACTGCAACTATCATTGGAGCTATTATTCTCTTTGCTGGTGGTATGGCAATTTATGAATCCATTGTCTCTATTGTAAACTACTTCAGCACAAAGATAATGCCGAATTACACAGTAATAGCATTAGTACTTATTGGTGTTGGTATTATTATTAAATTAGGAATTGGTATATTCTATAGAATAAGTGCCAAAAAATTACATAGTGATACACTTAAAGCTAGTGCAACAGATGCCCTATTTGATGTAGCCCTTTCTCTTGGCACGCTCGTATCTGCAATAGTTGCTCTATACGGACACTTCTACATAGAAGGTTATGTGGGTATCATCATTGGTTTATTCATTCTTAAATCTGGTTTTGGAATTATAAAAGAATCTCTTTCCTTAATCATTGGCATTCGTATAGATGATGAAACCACAAAGAAGATTAAGGAAGACATAGCACAATTTGAAGAAGTTAAAGGCGTTTATGATTTAATTCTAAATAACTACGGAACAAATAAATATATTGGTTCTGTTCATATTGCAGTTAGAGATGATATGAATGCCCAAGAAGTAATGGTTCTAGAAAAGAAGATAGCAGGACATATGTATTTCAAATACAATATGATAATGACAGTTGGAGTATATGCAGATAATACAAGTACAGAATTATCCAAAAATATGAAGGCAGATTTAGATGAACTCACAAAAGATAAACCTCATATTCTCCAAACACATGGTTTCTATGTAAACGAAGATGAAAAGATAGTATTCTTTGATTTGGTTATAGACTTTGATGACAAAGATCCACACGGAACATGTGATAGCGTTAAGAATGCATTAAAAGAAAAATATCCGGATTATAATTATATTGTAAATATAGACTACGATTATTAACCTAGTGCAATTTCCATTATTGTCATACCTATGAAACTAATAATGAATGCCCAAACACCATGGTGGTGTGTTGTATCGCTTTTCATTTCTGGGATCATTTCTTCAACAATAACATATAACATACAACCTGCAGCAAAAGCCAAAGCCCAAGGCATTACAACTTGAATTTGCATTGCAAGGAACAATCCAACAACAGCTGCAATTGGTTCTACAACACCAGAACATACTCCAAGTAAGAAACCTTTTAAACTTGAACCAGTCTCACCTTTAATTGCCAAGGCAACAACTGCACCCTCTGGAATATTTTGTACGCCAATACCAATTGCTAATATAAGAGCACCCCAAAGAGCATTAGAAGAATCTCCTGTCCATGTGGCGAGGGCAACAGAATATGCAATACCAACAGCAAGTCCTTCTGGAATATTGTGAATGGTAACTGCTAAGAACATTTTAGAAGTTCTACTTAAAGACATAGTCTTTATACCTTCTTCTTTGTTATCTGCTGTGTGGAAGTGTGGGACGATTTTATCTATACCCCAAAGGAATACAGCACCTATTGCTACAGCAATACCAACAACCGCCCAAACTGGCATATATGATATCTCGGATTCAATTGCTGGAAGCAATAATGAGAAGATTGCTGCAGAAAGCATAATTCCAGCGGCAAGTCCTGTGAATACTTGGTTTAATTTGGGGCTTATTTCTTTTCCCTTAAATACAAACACTAATGCAGCACCTATGATGGTACAAGCAAATATTAAAGCTATTCCTAAAATGGCACTACCTGTTGCAGACATAGCACTCTCCCTTTTTGTTTTCCTATACCATTATAATAACTAGTATATGAAATATCTATCACTTTATTTATAAAAAAATAACCACCAGCACTAAGCCAGTGGTTAATGTCTATTTTATATGGATGAATGACTAACTAAAATATTATAACGTTTGGTTAGTTTGATCCATATCTTTGGATAATTCTTTTTGTTCTGCAACGAATTGTTCTGCTTCTTTCTTAATCTTATGTGTTGCAACATATTCTGTTGGTTTGAATTGAGAAATAACAACTTGGTTGAAGCTGAGGTCGATTCCTGCTTCTCTGAATACTCTACGATATTCTCTTAACAAATCTCTTTGTACTTGGTATCTATCTTCTTCGTTACACTTTGCAACTATTTTAACTGCAACGTTGGAATCTCCATATCCAGAAACACCTTTGTAATATGGTCCTTCTATAATTGCTGGAATCTTTTCTTTGAAATCATCAAAGTTGTCTTTTAATAATCCCTCAATAACTTCAATTGGTACATCATATGGGAATTCGCAGTCTACAATAGCAAGAGATAATTCTCTAGACATGTTAATAACATTAGAAACATCTGAGTTGTTAATAATCTTAATATTTCCAGCAGCATCTAAGATTTTTGTAGAACGAATACCAATTTCTGTAACGGTTCCTCTGAAATCTCCAACTGTAATGATTTCACCAACGTTATATTCATTTTCAAATACTAAGA
>CAMVBZ010000118.1 GCA_947165815.1 uncultured Clostridia bacterium | reverse complement strand
AACCATTAAGTCAAAGAAACCAACATCCTCTGCATTCTTTGGTCTAAGTCCTGTAATACCAAAGTTTCCTGTTAAAGAAATAACAATATTGAAGTTGTCATCTAAAATCATTTGGTCATATTCTCCACGTTTTGTAAGTGGATCAATAAGAACACAGTAACTTGCATACATATAACCATCATTTAAGAATTGGTCTGCTGTAATACCTGTTTTTGTTGTACTTGCATTATACTTATTTGTGATGTTCATAAAGCAAACATCTGAAACATAGTCATCTAATTTGTCATTTTCAGCATTATAGATATGTCTCTTTACAAGATAGTATGTTTTTGTTTCTGTAGACTCATCTTCTGAATAATATGTGTAGTTGCCGTCTACGCTAACTTGCCAATCTTCATATACAAAGAATCTTCCGTTTCCAACATATGTTACTTCATAGAAGTATTCACTACCTTCACCATTATCCTTAAATGTAGATCTTTCTGTATCTTCAATAACTTTAGTTGTAATTGTAGTAGTATTAGGAACTTTAACAATTCTTGAAAGTTTAGTTGTAGAATCAGCTGCTGGAACTACAGCAACATAATTATCATAGCCTTCAACCAAATTAATATCCTTATTTTCGTTTGTAACTCTTCCTTGTAATAAACCAGTAGATGCTCTGTAAATACAGGTATATCCCTCTGCTACTGTTGAGCTTGCATCATTAATATTTTTATCATACTTAGGAGCAACTGCTACTAATTCGTTATTTAAGATCTTTAAAACGGTATCAATCTTTGCTCCATTTGTGCCCATGAAATTGTTTTTAGAAATAACAACTTTTCCTTTAAGATTATAAACTTCGGCTGTACCATCTGTTCTAAGAACAGCTATTAAATTATTCTTTACTCTAATTGCAGTTATAGTTAAATCAAATCCGTAATCTCCAGGGTTTCCTGTTGCGGTAATCATAGCCTTGCTTTCGCCAGACTTTACAAGGTTTAAGAATCCAGATACTGAATCCTTTACAACAAATGCATCTATGTCTTTAATATAGCCATAATCTCCACCACTGCTTACACCAGAAGACTCAGTAACGATACTTATATTTGCTGGCAATGTTAAGAGTAATCTGGAAGATGTGTATTCCTTAGCTGATGATGTATTCTTATATACGTTTGTATACACCATTGGCTCACTCTTTTTGTGGCAACTTGCAAACACCATTAAACATGTAGCAAGAACCAAAATGATAGTTAAAACTGCAATTAATTTTTTCTTCATATTATTCACCATAATTTATACTCCCAAAGTACATGGGATTTGCTTTTATTCCTACTAATTCCTCTAAAAAGTATGCAAGATATGAATTAGATACTTTTGCTATCTCATCACTACCTTCACCACTTTGTAGATACTTTAATATATTTATATTAACAGGCAAGTCTGTCTGTTTATTGGCACATGAACCACAAATTAGTCCTGCTGAGTCTGAAAAATATGCTGTTTCAATTAAATCCATACCACATACTGAGCAGTATTTATAGTCTATGTCATATCCGTTTTGTTTTAGACACTCTTTTAAGAATTCTGTTGTTACCTTCTCTGGTGCTATTTCGTCATAGCAAAGTTTAGAAAGCATTCTTATAGTTTGTGCCAACATAGATTTTTGAGACTCATATGAAGAAATACGAGATAGTATGTCCATCATCATACAACCACAATAATACATCTCAATGTCTTTTGTTATCGTTGAAAAAGAATCCGTTTGTAAACAATCTGTTAGTGTATAAGACTCATTCTTCTTGGCAAGCATGAATTCTCCAAAGTTAAACATCTCTTGTGCATATTTAAGTTTTGCATTAGGTTTCTTTACTCCTCTTGCCAAACAGGTTATCTTTCCTAGTTCAAATGTAACTAAAGTTACAAGTCTGTCATTTTCCTTGTAATCTGCAGATTTTACAACTATTCCATTAACCTTAATTAAGTCCATTATTTAAGATCCTTTTTGTTGTATCCTAGTTCTCTAAGTAGATAATCATTGTCTCTCCAATGTTCATCTACCTTTACAAATAATTCCATGAATACCTTGCAACCAACCATTTCTTCTATATCTTTTCTAGCTTCAGTTGCAATCTTTTTAAGCATAGAACCACCCTTGCCAATAATAATGGCTTTTTGAGATTGTCTTTCACAGACTATATCCGCATTAATTTCGCATAGTCTCTTTGAATCTCCTTGTACCTCTCTCTTTCCTTTTGCATCCTCTCTAAATTCAAAAGTATTAATTGATACACTAAGTTCGTGTGGCACTTCTTTATTTAATAAATAAAGAGTTTTCTCTCTAATTGTTTCTGAAACCATAAAACGGAGTGTGTTGTCTGTATACATCTCATCTGGGTAAAGTTGTATACCCTCTTGCAAGAATGGGTTTATAACCTTTAATAATTCTTCTAAGTTGTCTCCTTTCTTTGCACTAATTGGAACTATTTCCTTTATTCCTTGAACAGCATTGAGTTTATTTAAAACAACAAAAAGTGTTTCTCTTGTTATAGTGTCTGTCTTATTCACTGCAACAATTATTGGAATCTCTTTGGAGTGTTGTTCTAAAAACTCGTAATCTGCTTTCTGTATGCCCTTAGATGCGT
>CAMVBZ010000117.1 GCA_947165815.1 uncultured Clostridia bacterium | reverse complement strand
ATTTAGCAACTCTAATTTATTATCCAGAAGGGAAACTTAAATTGGTTGAAGAAGAAAATAAAGATTTTGATTCCTGGTGTAGACAAATGCTTTTATTCTTGGTACGTATCACTAGAAGAATATCCTCCAAATATCCTAGATACAGAATAGAAGGCGCACTTAAGAAAGAATATCAATACATTATAGAAGAACTTATCTTGGAACGTTCTGAAGTTCCAGATAAAGAAGCATATTACAATGAAATCATATCCTCTATTATCTACACAAATAGATCTAGAGAATTTATCACTGTTATTGCAAGACTCATCCAACACTTAGCAATAGATAGACTCCACGTTATTGGAGATGCTTATGACAGAGGTCCAAATGCTATTGCTGTTATGGATAGACTTATGACATACCATTCAGTAGACGTACAATGGGGAAACCATGATGTGCTTTGGATGGGTGCTGCTTGTGGTAGTGCGGTTTGTGTTGCTCACGTAGTGAGAATATGTGCAAGATATGGAAATCTTGGAACACTTGAAGGTTATGGTATAGACTTACTCCCTCTAATTCTTATGGCTCAAAAAACATATGGAGATGACGATGTTTCTGCATATGCTCCTGCAATGAAGAATATGAAAGAAGTACATCTTTTGGAATGTGTTAATAAGGCAATATCCATTATCCAATGGAAATTAGAAGGACAACTCGCAACTCGTAGACCCGAATTCTTAATGGAATCTAGAAAAAATCTTGAAAGAATAAACTTTGATAAAGGAACAGTAACTGTTGAAGGAAAAGAATATGAATTAAAAGATCCATATTTCCCAACTGTAGATAGAAACAACCCATTTGAATTATCTAGCAAAGAACAAGCTGTTCTAGATGCACTTGTAACTTCATTTAAGCATAGCGAAAACCTACACCAACATGTTGAATTTTTCTACAAAAGAGGAAGTATGTACCGTATTTATAACGGCAACCTCCTATATCATGGATGCATTCCAATGAATAAAGATGGTTCATTCCAAGAAGTTACAATAGATGGAAAGCAATTTAAAGGAAAAGCACTTTGTGATGAATTAGATAAATGGATGAGAAAACTTAGATACACCACAAACAAGGAAGAAAAAGAGTATGCCAAGGATTTGGTATGGTTTGTTGGCACTGGTGAACGTTCTCCTCTATTTGGAAAAGAAAAGATGGCAACATTTGAAGCAACTCTTATTGATGATAAGTCTGCTTATGTTGAAAAGAAAAACGCATACTACGAATTATATAATGACCCAAAATATGTAAAGTTAATCTTTGATGAATTCGGCATAGATTGGGAGACAGCGCATATAATTAATGGGCACGTACCTGTAAAATACAAGGATGGTGAATCTCCAATACATTGTAACGGAAAAGTTATAGTCATAGATGGCGGTTTCTCAAAGGCATATCAAAGAGTAACAGGTATTGCAGGATATACACTTGTATGGAACTCTAGAAATCTAAAACTCGTTGCACATGAACCATTTGTATCTCAAGAAAAAGCAATTAGAGAAGGAACAGACATTCACTCCTCAACTGCAATTATTGAATACCAAAAGAAGAGACTTTGTATTGCAGATACAGATAAGGGTAAAGATATGCAATCTAAGATACAAGATCTTAACGAGTTAATAGCCGCATACAAAGATGGTATTATAAGAGAACATCAACAATAATGATTATTAATATACCAAACTACAACTCACCTTTAACTATTGAGAAAAGAAAAAAGGTTACATCCACCAATGATATTCTAAAAGAATATGCACTTAATGGTTTAGACAATTATGTACTTATAGCCAATGAACAAACTGGTGGCCGTGGAAGATACAATAGGTACTACTATTCTCCAAAAGATAGTGGTATTTATTTTTCTATTCTTTTAAGACCAAATATAGATAAATCTATATATCCTCTCATTACTCCAATTTGTGCTGTGGCTGTTTGTGAGACAATTAACGAATATGGAATAGATGCTTCTATTAAATGGGTAAACGACATCATAGTAAAAGATAAGAAGGTTTGTGGAATCTTAGTAGAAACTATTCTTTCAGATAATCCAGCAATAGTAATTGGTATAGGACTAAACCTATTCCCACCAAAAAAAGGATTCCCAGAAGACATTAAAGATAAAGCAGGAACTATCTTTGATGTAAAGAAAAATATTAAAGATGAAATTGTTCAAAAGGTAATAAATAACTTCTTTAAATACTATACAAACATTGATAACAAGGAATATGTAGCCTACTACAAAGACCATTGCAAAACCGTTGGAGAGAAAGTAAAGGTTATAGATGTTAATGGCAATGAAAAAGATTGTATAGCAAAAGAGCTTACAGATAACCTCGAACTAGTTATAGAAAATTTGGATGGTTCAACTGAGATAATTAGGACTGGAGAGGCAACTATTATACCCCAATAATTTAGCTTAAATCTTATGATAAACAGGAAGGATTGATATCCTTTCTTTTTTATTAATTGGCTTATCTAAAAACATATTAAAGTAGCAATATCCCACTTTTTCTCTTTCAATTTGCATAGATAAACTATTTGTTTTGTAATATAAGCCATTATTATACTTACATGTAGAACAAGTACATTTTGTGCTTAATTGTACTGGACAAAGGGTTAGTGTCATGACCATAACTTTGTCTGAAGAATATATGTATCCATCCTTAGT
>CAMVBZ010000116.1 GCA_947165815.1 uncultured Clostridia bacterium | reverse complement strand
TCTTTCTACTTCTCTTTGTTTTAGAGATGCATCCTTAACTGCCTTTTCATACTCCAATTGCTTTTGTTCTACAAACTGAGAATAGTTACCTTTATATCTCTTAGTCTCGCCATATTCTATTTCATAAACAATGTTTATGGATCTATCTAGGAACATTCTATCGTGAGAAACAACTACAAAAGCATTCTTGTAGTCTTTTAAGTAATTTTCTAGCCATTCTATAGCCTCTACATCCAAGTGGTTTGTAGGCTCATCTAAAAGCAATAAATCTGGCTTAGATAATAGTAGTTTAAGAAGAGCAATCTTTGTTCTTTGCCCTCCAGAGAACTGGCTAAGTGGCTTCTTTTTATCTTCCTCTGTAAAGCCGAATTTCTTAATAGCTGTTAGTACTTCTTTTTTGTAAGTATAGCCACCATTATATTCGTATTGGCTCATAAGGTTGTCGTAGGTTTTAACGGATTCTTCACTACCTACGTTCTGCATTGTTTCTAGCGCCAATGTTATCCTTTGTTCCAATTCTAGAAGTGGTGCATATGCCTTCATTACTTCATCTAACAAACATACATTAGGGTCTGAAAAGGCTACTTGCTCTAAATATCCAATTGTTGGTTTCCCAGTAGTATAAAAACCAAGGTTTTCATCCCCAGTTCCTTTAACAAGTTCAATTTCTCCTGTAAGTACTTTTAAAAGAGTAGTCTTACCGCATCCGTTTCTTCCAACTAATGCGATTTTCTCATTATTTCTAACAATGAAGTTAATGGCACTTAAAACAGGAATGCCATCATACTCTACAGATCCGTTTGTTATTGAAATTTGAAACATTATTGTACATACCCCAAGACAACAGGATTTGGTTCTATTAATATATCTCCAATTTGTATGCTCTCTAATACCTTTTGCTCAGATTGTGCAAATAAATCTTTATTCGTTGAATGCAATATTGCTATAACATCTCCTTTATGAACATATTCTCCAACGGTCTTTACAACTTCTATACCTGCTGAGAAATCTATTTTGTCTTCCATAGTATTTCTTCCAGCACCTAAATATAGAGACGCAAGTCCATATCCTTCTGTGTCTATCTTTGCTATATATCCTTCTTTTGGTGCAAGCACTTCTTTTGTGACTCCTAAATAGAACTTTGATGTATCTCTTAGGAAAGAGACATCTCCTTCATGTCTAGATACCATATCACAAAACTTTTTGAATGCCTCACCTGTCTTTAGTTTTTTTATTGCTAATTCTTTGCAAGAATTAATATCTCCCATTCCGGCAAGAGATAACATGGCTGAAGTTAGTGCCAATACCAGCTCTAATAATCTCGAATCTCCTTTCCCAGTTTTTAGTAATTCTATTGCCTCTACAACCTCTAAAGAATTTCCTATGGTTCTTCCGAGTGGTTGATTCATATCTGTTAAAACAGCAACTGTCTTTTTCCCTGCAGCATTTCCAATGTCTACCATTATTCTTGCAAGTTTTTCACCTGCATCAAAGGTCTTGTTGAAACTACCACTTCCAATTGTTACTTCAAGAACTATACCATCATCTGCGGCTGCAAGTTTTTTAGACATAATGCTTGTTGCGATTAATGGAAGTGAATCCACTGTTGCTGTAACATCCCTTATTGCATATAGTTTCTTATCTACTGGAACTACATTAGCACTTTGACCTATGATGGAAACTCCTACATCATTGACTATGTCTTCAAATGTATCTATTGGCAATTGAGTTTTATATCCTGGAATGGATTCTAATTTGTCTACTGTACCACCAGTATGCCCGAGTCCTCTACCACTAATCTTTGCAACCTTAACACCACAAGCAGCTGCAAGTGGAGCTACTACTAAAGATGTCTTATCTCCAACCCCACCTGTTGAATGCTTATCTACCTTAAATCCTTTAATGTTGGATAAATCTATCTTGTCTCCAGATTTCGCCATTAGTTTTGTTAGGTATACAATCTCTTGATTTGTCATACCTTTATAGTATACTGCCATTAAAAATGCAGCTATTTGATAATCTGGAATATTGCCCTTTATATACTCACCTGCAACGTAATCAAACTCCTCATGAGTGAGTTCTTCTCCATCTCTTTTCTTTTTAATAATATCTACAATACGCATAGTTTATTTCTCCAATTTGAATGATAAAGGTAGTATATCTGCAAAATTATATGTTTTATAATCCTTTGAACTCGTTGCTATAATAACCTTAAAATCTGCCTTTACAAACTCTGACATAACCTGTCTACAAGCACCACATGGAGGAGCTTCTTTATCTCCAACTATTGCTATTCCTTCAAAGTCATATTGGCCTTCGCTAACCGCTTTAAATATAGCGACTCTCTCTGCACATATTGAGCTAGGATATGCTCCATTCTCTATATTGCATCCAGTATATATTTTCCCATTCTTACATAGAAGTGCTGCTCCAACAGCAAAATTAGAGTATGGGCTATAACTATTCTTTCTAGCTGTTTCTGCTTCTTGTATTAACATTATTTCTTGTTCTTTATTCATTGCTAATATCCTCCCCGAAAGATGTGCCTTCTATATTTCCATCCATATCAAAGCTATGTAGGATTGTTTTTGCCATATCTGCAAACGTTGTCCTTATTCCCAAGTCCACACTCTTTATCTTCTTGCCATAGGCAAGCATAAATACATATTCTCTACTATGGCCTGTGCTTGGGGTTATAGGATCACACCCATGGTCTCCTGGTATAGGTAAA
>CAMVBZ010000115.1 GCA_947165815.1 uncultured Clostridia bacterium | reverse complement strand
GGGCATCTGGATTTGTTGTCTTTGCAACTTTTTCCAACGTCGGAATACTATCTATATCTCCATTGGCAATTACAGGTATTGAGAGCGCATCTTTTACCTTTGCAGTTATTGTATGATCTGCCTCTCCAGCATACATTTGATCTCTATATCTAGCATGTATTGCAACCATACTTGCGCCACCATCTTGAGCAGCTATTGCGCATTCTACAGCTGTTGGATATCCCATAACATATCCTGCTCTCATTTTAACAGTAACTGGTTTGCCATTGCTTCCCCTAACTGCTGCTTTTACTATTTCTTCTATGAGTTCAGGGTTCTTCATAAGTGCAGAGCCTTCTCCATTATTGACTATCTTTTTCATAGGACATCCCATATTTATATCTATGATGTCAAACTTAGACAATCTTTCATCTCTACATGCTTTTTCTATATACTCTGGTTCACATCCAAATATTTGTATACATTTTGGACTTTCTTCCTCTGTTGTATGTATAAGTTCATAGGTTGCCTTGCTGTTGTAACAAAGTCCTTTTGCACTTGTTAGTTCTGTAACGGTTAATCCTGCTCCAAATCTTGAGCATAATGTTCTAAAAGCAAAATCGGAAAATCCTGCTACTGGTGCGGCAATTATGTTGTTCTTTAAGGTAACATTGCCTATTTTTAGTGGTTTAATATACTCACTTAGCACTACGAACCTCGTCTGAATTCCAAATTTCATCTAGTTCATCTAACGTACATTCTTCCATCTTCTTTCCCCTAGATGTTACTATTTGCTCTACTTTATCAAAACGCTTAAAGAATTTTCTATTTGCATCTGCAAGTGCCATTTCTGGTTCTATCTTGTAGAAACGAAGAAGGTTAACTACGCTGAATAAGATATCTCCTGCTTCTTCTACTCTGTTTTCATCGCTAACAGCACCATTGAATTCATCTAATTCTTCTAAGACTTTTGCATAGCATTCCTTGGCATTTGGGAAATCAAAGTTGACTTTCTTTGCAATCTTTTGAATCTTTTCTGCATATAACAAAGCTGGAAGGTTTTTTGGCACTCTATCCATAGCATCTGCTGAGGACAAATACTTCTTTTCCTTCTTTTTTGCTTCTGTCCAGAAATTAAGTGCTTCCTCTGCATTATTAGCATGATTTGTTCCAAAGATATGTGTATGTCTATCTATTAACTTTTTACATACTGCACTAAGCATATCTGAATAATTGAACTCGCCACTCTCTTTTGCTATTTGTGTGTGGAATACAGCTTGTAAAAGGACATCTCCAGTTTCTTCTAGGAGCATTGCCTTATTAGCAAGATCTATAGCCTCAACAAGCTCATATGCTTCTTCTATAAGATTAATTCTTATGCTCTCATGTGTTTGGGCTCTATCCCATTCACAACCACCTTCTCCCCTAAGTCTTATGAGTATCTCTTCTAAGTCTGAGAAATCAAAACGTTTGTGATCTGTTAAATTCTTTTCTGGAGCAAAACCTAGTGTATTATTTTCTCCCTCTAAAAATACCATTCCAAGATTGATTTGGTATGCCTTTCCATCTCCTGTCATGACAGAAATAAGTGTATCTGCTCCATAGATGTCAGATAATATTGCAACTATAGCGTCCTGGTCTTTTCCATCTACTCCAGCTACGAAGAATGGGTATCTTTTATTAATAACATGAACCTTCTCTTCTAAAAGGTCTTTTGCCAACATATAAGTATAACTCTGTGGTGCGTCCATAATTTATTTCCTAAAATCCAAAGGTAGAAAAGGTTGCTTTCTTTTTGTCATACCCAACCTCTACCTCTAAACATGTGTAATCTACTTGTTCTATGAAATCTCTAGGCAAGAACTTCACTCTGTTGAATTGTACAAAGTGATCATAATGTGGTTTCAAGATAACTGGGGTAGAAATATCTACTTTGTAACAAAGATTTTGTATAAGTGTTTTAAACTGAGGAAACGAAAAGAACTTTGTATCCTCATACTCCTCAACAACATCCTTGCGAATCTTGTCTTTAACCATTACCTTTGCCCAAATTTTCATATTAATATTCTTCTACAACTTCTCCAATATAGAAATTGTGCTTGTCTCCTGTGGAATACCACTTTTCTAAGCCTTCAAAACTGTTCATTGGTACAACTTGTTTTATGACACATTCAAAATAGTGCTCGCAGCCTTTTACAACATTAGTATCTACTGCCTTTGCTCCTTGCTTTTCTATCTCTGCAACTGCCCATTTATCTGTGTCTCTTCCACTCTTGCTTCCACAAATTCCTAATGCTTTAGACATTGTTCCTGCTTTTGGAATAGAAACTGTAAATGTTGTGCTTTCATCTAATAGTTTTTTTGTATATCTGGAATCACGAATAGGGACTATAACACACTTCTTTCCCCACATACATCCAACAAATCCCCAGCTAGCTGTCATAACGTTGTCTTTAACGCAAACAAAAGCACCAGTTGAGAAATAACTATTTAAATAATCCATTCCACTAAAATCTGCCATATTTGCCTCCAATTTTATAATTTTCAAATTATAATACCACACTTAAACTCCATTTACAACTTAACAAAAGGATTTCAAGACAACTTCAATTGGATTTTGCCAATTAAAATATTCACAATTTCAAATAATTATTCTTAAAAATGCCAATTTTATACAATGATATGCTCTGATTATTCATTTTTATCGTATTATGCAACAATTTTTCACGCACACATAGTATTAATATAATTATATAAATTGTTAATAACTTAGTGGAAAACCTGTGGACAAAAAGTGCATAACTAGGGGTCTAA
>CAMVBZ010000114.1 GCA_947165815.1 uncultured Clostridia bacterium | reverse complement strand
CCATATGCAATGATTTGGCTAACTCTGTCTCTTCCATATTTCTTTGTTACATAATCTATAACTTCGCCTCTTCTTACATAACAGAAGTCTACGTCAAAGTCTGGCATAGATACTCTTTCTTTTGCAAGGAATCTTTGGAATAGAAGATTGAATCTTAGTGGTTCAACATCTGTAATGCCTATAGCATAAGCAACAATAGAGCCAACACCTGAACCTCTTCCTGGTCCAACTGGTATATCCATCTTCTTTGCAGCATTAATGTAATCCCAAACAATTAGGAAGTATGTTGCATAACCCATACTAATAATTACATCCAATTCTTCGTTTGCTCTCTTTTTTATAGCTGGTGTTATAACATCATATCTCTTTGCCAATCCTTCCCAACAAAGATCTCTTAAATATTGCTCTGGAGTTCTGTCTCCCATTTCCTCACTAGTATATGGAGGAATAAGATTTTCTTTTGCTTTTAATTGGAATTCAAATGTACATTTATCTGCAATTTCAATAGTAGATGCAAGAGCCTCTGGGCACCACCCAAACAATTCTTCCATTTCCTCTGCTGTCTTTAAATAAAACTCTTGTTTTTCAAAACGAATTGGGTTTGGTGTATCTTTTGTTATACCAAGTTGAACACACATCATATCGTCTTGGACATCTGCATCTTCTTTTTCGATATAGTGTACGTCATTGGTTGCAACAACTTTAACACCAATTTCTTTAGCAATACGTACTAAATCGTTTCTAACTTTTCTTTCTTCTTCTATGCCATGGTCTTGGAGTTCTATGTAAAAATCTCCTGGTTCAAACATATCTCGAAGTTGTATTGCATAGTCTTTTGCTTCCTCATATTTATTGTTTAACAATAATTGCGGGATAACGCCAGCAATACACGCAGATAAACAAATCAAGCCTTTACTATGCTCTTTTAGTATCTTTAAGTCTATTCTTGGTTTATCATAGAACCCATCTACGAAAGATGCTGAACTAAGTTTTACTAGGTTATGATACCCTTCATCGTTCTTCGCAAGAAGTATTAAATGCCAACGTTGATATCTTACGTCTGCAGACTTTTGATACATATCATCACATGTATAAAACTCTTCACCAATAATTGGTTTAATTCCAGTCCCTTTGAGAGAATCTACGAATGCATATACACCATACATATTGCCATGATCTGTAATGGCAACTGCTTTCATATTTCTTGCCTTAAGTGCTTCTGCTAATGGATGCACGTCATGCTTTGCTCCTGTTGTTAATCTGACGCACCCATCTAATAACGAATATTCCGTGTGTAAATGTAAATGTACAAAATCTCCCATCTTCTTTCCTCTATTGTTCTATATTTCCCAATCCACTAGCAATTTCTAATATCTTTCTCAATCTATGATTTAAACAACTCTTGCTAACACCCAACATTTCTGCAAGTTCACTTAAAGATGCAGTTTGGGCAGACATTCTTGCTTGAGCTGTGTCATACAATTCCTTAGACAATGATTCAAGACCAACTGTTTCTTCTATTATTCCAATTGCAACTAAGTGCTTAGAAGAAGCAACAAATGTTTTGTCTAAATTCGCAGCCTCACAAATTGATGTACGATTAATTATATTTGCCGTTTGCCTTTCATTTATTATTGATTTTAACTGAGCCACACCTTCTACTATTCCCATAATTCCTAACATAGAAAGAATCTCATCTTTATCTTTAAGATAAATTAAGAAGTTTTGGCTTCTCTCACTCTTCTTTGCATTAATACCAAACATTTTAAGTAATTCTATAATGGAGTCTGCATAATCTTCCGAATTGACTGAGAATTCAAAATGATATCCATCTTTCTTTACGTCTGAAGATTCCAATGAAGGAACAAATATGCTACCTCCCGCAACAAATAAACCCATTAAATATGCCTTGGCATTCTTTTGATCTTTATATGCCAAAGAAGGAACAGTATTTACTATTGCTTGTGGGACTCCATCTTTAAACAACATTATGCCTAAGTCTTCTAATACTTCTAAAGAAAACATCTTAGGAACAGATACTGTACAGAACTTACTGCCAGACCCTTTATTGTTTTTGGTCTTTGGAAGCAATAATTCAAACTCTGTTGGGAAATCTATTTTCAAAGTGTTCATAATGTTAAGGGCGATATCACTATTGTCTACACTAAACACGAAATTCATTCTACCCTCTGTGTATTCTAGAGAACCAGAGACTTTGCCTATTGCAGACAAATATGAAAATCTCTCCTCTTGCGTTGCAAAAGAAGTTGCTAGTATTTCCTTTAACACAATTTCATAAAATTCAGACTTTGACATATTATTGATTTTCTACTTTGTAATTTGATTTATCTTTAAACTTTGGTTCACATCCTATTCCAGCAATTCTTTCTGTTGGAATATTATATTTTTCTATTAAAGCGATGACGTTATTAAATCTTCCAACCGCTTTTCTTGTATGGGCATCACTTCCAACTATGAGTTTTACTCCAGATTCAATAACATCTCCAATACAAGGCTCTATATCTTTTATATGTTTTTCGTTGAGTTCGATGTAAATATCTTTTTCTCTTGCTTTTTCACATACTGCCTTAACATCTACAAGAGCTCTATGTTGAAGATGTACTAAAACATCTATTGGGTATCTTTCCATAGCAGATAGATATGCCCAAGTATTAGTTGCTATCATCTTTTCTCTTGCCTTTTTGCCACAGAATCCGTTTACAAAGAGATACTTCATATTCTTATCCAAGCAAACTGGTTCTAGAAATCTATGGAACCCACAAGCAAGCAAATCTAAAT
>CAMVBZ010000113.1 GCA_947165815.1 uncultured Clostridia bacterium | reverse complement strand
TTGAAAAGATGTTAGATAAAAACATATCTTCATAATAGTGTGTTGTTACCCTTGCATCGTTTTGAGCAACTGGCATAGTGAATGGATGTTCAGTTGTAGTTAGGGCCCCACGTTTAAAATCATAACCATTTAATTCAAGTAAATATCTTGAAAATTCTTCTTGTTTATATATAGGAACATTTCTAGATAAGAAGTCTCTTCTAATGACATGTTTGGAGTTCTTAATCTTTTGAATTAATTCTAAAAGACCAACCTTGAGTTCATCAAAGAAAGGATCTAAATCGGCAGTTAAAACACCTTTTTCAGTATCATTAAGGTAGTTATCGTAGAAATTAGGCAAAATCTTATCTCTTAACTCAATGGCCTTTTTATCTATCTTTAGGTTGTCTGCAAGAGCATCTTTATAGATACTAAAATCAGACTTTTCCTTTGCCTCTAGCCACTTCATATAAGCCTTATTATGGGTTACTGTCATTTCCATTTGGAACTCTGGAGTCATGTTCTTTGTTTTTTCATAGCCCTCATATAATCTATTAATTAAAACCTTATCTAAAGGATCTTCTATTGAGTCTATGTCGTTATGTAAATCTATAATAAGTCCTTTAACTTCATCGCTAGTTAAAAGTTTAAACACTTCATTGCTAAGGAAACCTAATACTTCTCCCTCGTCTTCTCTGGCATTTGTTGGGCATAATGTTTCATAGTCAAAATATAATACATTTGCAGCGTATTCAAATTTTCTACTAAGTTCTAGTTTTTCTTTAAGTTGTTCTAATTTTGTCATAGTACACCTCTTATTTTTATTATCGTTAAAATTATACTCAATTTTGTGCTCTTATTCAATTGATAAAAACTTTTTGAGAAAAATAACTTTATAGTTCATATCTTCCGTGTTATTATAATAACAATTAGAAAAAGAGGTACTATATGGGCAATTTGTTTAATGAAAATATGGTAAACTATGGAACAAACAGAAGTTCCATAAGAGAATTATTTGAATTTGGAAAGAAAAGAGCACAAGAAGTTGGTGCAGATAAAGTCTATGACTACTCTCTTGGCAATCCAAATGTTCCAGCTCCAGAAAGTGTAAGAAAGTCTTTAGAAAGAATTGTTGCTATCCCAGATACAACACTCGTTCATGGTTACACTTCAGCTCCAGGAGACATAAGAGTTAGAAATGCCGTTGCAAATAATATCAAAACTAGATTTGGTGTAGATATTTCTGCAGATTATATTTATATGACTTGTGGTGCAGCTGCATCTTTGTGTATATCTTTAAGAGCATTAAATTCAAACAACAACGAATTCATTATCCTTGCCCCATTCTTCCCAGAATATAAAGTATTTACTTTATCTGCAGGAGGAACACCTGTTGTAGTACCATATAGTGAACCAGATTTTGGTCCAGACTTTGATAAACTAGAAAAGGCTATAACAAAGAATACAAAAGCAATTATTATTAACAGTCCAAATAATCCAAGTGGTGCTGTATTTAGTGAAGATACAATTAAAAAGATTGTTGCTATCTTAAATGCTAAATCTAAAGAATATGGAAATCCAATTTATATAATTGCGGATGAACCATATAGAGAAATAGTTTATGGAGATATTAAAGTACCATATATAATGAACTACTATGATAATACCGTAGTATGCTATAGTTATTCCAAGTCATTATCCCTTCCAGGAGAAAGAATTGGGTACGTTGCAGTTTCTCCTAAGGCAGAAGGTGCAAACGAGCTCTACGCAGCCGTATGTGGCGCAGGAAGAGCTATGGGATATGTATGTGCTCCATCTATTTGGCAAAACGTTATTATGGATTGTGTTAATGATCTACCTAATGTTAAGGCATATGAAGAAAATAGAAATCTCCTCTACAACTCTCTTACAGAAATGGGCTATACCTGTGTAAGACCAGATGGCGCCTTCTATTTATTCATCAAAACACCAGAGGAAGATGCTAGAGCATTCTCTAACCGTGCAAAAAACTACGGATTACTCTTAGTTCCAGGAGATGACTTCGGAGCAAAAGGATATGTAAGAGCTGCATATTGTGTAAGCAACGATATGATTAAACGCTCACTCCCTGCATTTAAGGAATTAATAGAAAGCTATAAATAAAGTATTTCTAAATTAATGTTTTCTTGTATATATCTAATATTTTATTAGAAGCATTTGGAAATCCTGCAAAATTGAAGAATAACTCCTTATTTGCAAAAACTTTTTTGTAATTGCTGATTGATTGTTGCAAATCCTCATCAAAATCCATTGCATTAATCTTGTCTGCTGGAACAAATTCATTTGGTTCACCCTTTTTAAACAATACAACGTATACATCTTTTACGTTATATAAGGATTTAAATAGTGTTAGATAATCTACATCATCAAATGGAAGAGAGTATCCTATAAAAAACAACTTATCCGCATGTCTCAACTCTGTATTCATACTTATTCTTATTTCTTCTAAATAAGCATTTCTTATCTTAAAATTAGATTGAGCCAAGATATCATAATCATATGCATGAACTTTTGCACCACAATAAGGGCATTTGTACAATTCGTTTTCAAAATTGGAAAGTCTATTAATGACAGAATTTATATTAAAATCGCCTAAATACATTGAATGTTTTGCACAATTATTACATTTAAATAAATTTTGTGCCCCATGTGGATAGAACAATTTGGTCAAGACAATTCTTCTTCTTGCATTATATGATTCTTTATTAACAGACCTTGCGACGCTCTCTGTTACAGAATATCTATTATCTTTGTTATTATCTGTATAAACATATTCACAATTAAAATCTGTGAAAATTTTTAA
>CAMVBZ010000112.1 GCA_947165815.1 uncultured Clostridia bacterium | reverse complement strand
TAGATATTGCATCTAGCGTTCCTTCACCACCATCTGCTATTTCAACACCAGTAATACCTGTATTTTCTAAATTTTGAGATTCTTGTTTATAGATATCTATTATATCCTTAGAAGATAAGGATCCTTTAAATGAGTCTGAACATACCAATATATTATATTTTTTCATAATAATTCCCTTGTTTTTAATAATATCATTTTAATAGTATTTATGTCTATATAGAAAAATACGACTTAATAAAAGTGCATTAAAAAAGTGCATTCTTAAAAAATGCAGTTTTTATGCGAAAAAATATAGACAAAGAGAATTTATATCCATATAATGAACTCAAGATTTACAAAGCACAAGGAGACATAAATGAAGCTTTATATTGATGAAAGTTACATCCCAGAAGAAAAAGAGTCTTTAAACCCAAATACAAGTTATGCCGTTATGCTTACAGACAAGGAAAAGACCTCACTTGAAAAATTACAAAAGAGATTTGAGCACCTTATTGATAAAAGAAAGGACGAGTTATCATCATTTGTAAAAGTTGTATTATTAAATACATATTTGTATTTAAATAACACAGAGCGAGATCTTGTTGATGACATCAACTCAATACTTAAAAAGAGTTATTATAAAGACTTGGATAAAGATTTCATCAAAATGATTTCAGAGTCCGGAAAAGCACAAGACTTTATAAGAGAAATCGTTAGAACAAGAATTTTGAAAACTCAATCTTCTACAACCGAAGATGAAGAGTCTGAAAAGGAAAAATTTCAATTCAGATTAGCAAAAGATGATGAATTACTAAGATACATCTTTGCAGGCACAGTTAGTATGTCCATCTCAGATTACTTAACTTCCTTAATGGATTATTTCCTTTCCGCTCCATCACCAACTCAAAGAACAATCTTACAGTATCAAATTATACTAGCACTCAAACGTTGCACATCAGACTCTAGATGCATAATGATTAATGGACGAAAAAGATATCCAGTTATTTTTAGCAAAGCTAAAGGACCTCTAAATAGACTATGGGTACTAAATAGAAAAAACAATACCATTAGACAATTGCCAATTATGTTAATAAAAGAAATAGCTGAAACAAATGAGTATTTCTCTTTAACTTCCAATGAACAAAGAGTAATAAACATGATTAAAGATATTGGAGATGTAACTATTACATTCAAAATTATTAATAAAACAGAAATTACTAAATGGTATATTGATGAGATGAACTTATTATCACGTTTTATATATAAATATGATGAAGAAACAAAACAAATAACAATAACGGTGACACTTCTCAGAGCTATGCTTGAATCTCGCAAACTTACTTCATTAAACGGAACAGACATTAGCGACTTGAAATTCTCAGATGGCTTTGAGGAATTATTAAAAGTACTCGAAGAAACCGGAACCAAACTTATATAGAAACTTCTATAATCTTTTAATCTCGAAGGAGGAGATTACATGCAACAAAGGTAGATGCGATCTATTTTTCAAGGTTAAGTTGCAGACCATAGTTCGTTTATACTAGTCTAATTATATTATGAATTTCTTTCTCCTCCTTCATCCTTCTTTTTGAGGTATTAACATGGGTAAAATTATTGACTATTTAACAGATAAAAATAAGTGGGAACAATACTACAATTTTCTTCTTGAAAAGAAACAATTCAAGAAAGATGAGATTGATTCTGTAAAAAGGATTTTAGATGCAAATGAATACGCTTGTTTCGACATTGATAACGTCCTTGAATTAATGAATCGTTCTTACCTTATGGTTACTAGAGTCCCTAAATTTAATACCAGTGAAAAAAGAGTTGTTTTTACAACAAACAATACTTTAGATATCATTTTGAAGTTCTTAACATTCTGTTTGCGCGATTACGACCATATTTATTCAGATAATGTTTATTCATATAGACACACAAATAGTATCCAAGATGCAATATATAAAATTAAGAATAACTTGCATGAAGATACATATACTCTTAAGTTGGATTTGCACTCTTATTTTAATAGTATGGATAAAGCAAGATTGCTTAAATGTATTGAGAAATCTTTTTCTGAAGCAGATAGTGATTTCGTCAAATTTAATGAGCATCTTTTATACATAAAAACAAACGAAGAAATCTATTCTGGAGGGTTGCCTGGACTTGCCATTTCTTGCTTCTATGCAAACATCTATCTCAAAGAATTGGATGATATTATTGCTTCTAAAGGATTCACATATTGTAGGTATTCAGATGACTTGTTAATCATGGGCAAAAAGGATGAACTCCTTGCCTTTGAACAATTCTTATATGACTATATTTCATCCGTTGGTCTCACCGTTAACGAAGACAAAAGACATATGTATACTCCAAATGAAACTATTGAATTTTTAGGCTTTAATATTAACTCCAGCACGGATGTAGACATCTCAGACTCAGCGTTTAGAAAAATTAAAGCAAAGATTCATCGCTCATGCAGGCATCTCAAAGAACAAATCTCACAAGGCAAGATTACAAGAGATGAAGCTATTCAAAAACTCATTTCTAAATATAACAAGAAATTCTTCTCTTTGGCATATGGAGAAATTAATTGGTCTTTGTGGTATTTCCCTGTCATTTCTAATACAACAACTTTGAAAAAGATAGATAATTACTTCCAAGATGAAGTAAGAGCTTTGTATACTTTGCATTACAACAAAAAGAATAAAGAAAAAGTCCCATATTCATTGCTTAAGCAATACGGATACAGGACTTTGGTTAACGCATATTATAGCCCTAAAAACAAAGAAAAGAAATGTTCATAACCCTAACAATTCATCAACATCTGTTGGAAAATCAAACTTTTCTGAATCTATATAGAATGTTACATCGTCTTCAATAATAATTTTGCCTTCTTTATCAAATTTAAAGCCATTATTCTTAATCATATTCTCTATGAAAAAACTATGAAATATAGATGTCGCTTCATAAT
>CAMVBZ010000111.1 GCA_947165815.1 uncultured Clostridia bacterium | reverse complement strand
ATTTTTATTTATATAGTATAATTATATATACATAAAAGAAAAAATTACTCAAAAAGTTAAGGAGATAAAAAAATGATCAACATTACAGACGTTCGTGTACGTATCGTAAAGCAACATGAAGAAGGAAAACTTAAAGCAGTAGCATCTATTATTATAGACGATTGTTTCGCAATCCATGACATTAAAATCATTAGTGGTAATGATGGAGTCTTCATTGCAATGCCATCACGTAAAACAAGCGAAGGTGATTTCAAGGATATAGCACATCCAATTAACACAGAAACAAGAGAAGTTATTAAGGAAAAAGTGCTAAAAGCTTACGAAGAAGAATTAAAAAATCCAAGAGAATAAATCACGAGAATAAGGGCGAAACAAATCGCCTTTATTTTTTTGTCTCCCCTATATTTACATCTTACAAATATTTATATTAGAATCTTATTCAAAGGAGATAAATATGCCAGCATATGTAATAGCCCTAATTTGTATAGCCTCTTTTATAGGATTTTTATTACTTGTATATTTTGCAGGTGGTATTTATATATTCAACAAAATCTTCAAAAGGAAGAAACAAACTCTCCTTGGATCTTTAGAAGGTGCATCTGAGCAAAAGAGAAACATAGTAGTTCCAATTCGTAAAGAAGCAATAGAAAAATTGGACTCAATTCCATATGAGCCTATGAACATTAAGGCGGATGATGGTTTAAAGCTCGTAGGACGCTTGTACAAGACGCCTAGCGCTAATCCTAAAGGATTACTCGTTTGTGCTCATGGATACAATTCTAACCCCCTTAGAGTCTATGCTTACATAACTCCATACCTTCTAGAAGATGGATGGGATTGTTTATTGATAAATTTAAGAGCTCATGCAGATAGCGAAGGCAAATGGTCCGGATTCTCAATTTTAGAGCAAGAAGATGTACGTTGTTGGTTAACTCATTTTGTGGCTAAATACAAAAAAATATTCTTATATGGACATTCCATGGGTGCTGCAACAATGGGACTTGCTGCATCTAGACCACTACCACCACAAGTTAAAGGAGTTATTTTTGACTGTGGATTCTCCAATGCAAAAGATGTTATATACAAGGTTCTTCCAAAAAAAGTAATGATATTTGCAAAACCAATGTTTTGGGTTGCAGATTTAATTGCAAGACTTGCCTGTGGATTTAGTTATTTATCCAAGAAAAACGAGCTTAGATATAATATAAAAAACACAAAACTCCCCTTCTTATTCATACATGGCACTAAAGATGAGATTGTACCTATTGAGCACGGATATGAATTAGACAAACTATGTCCTACGGAACACACATTCAACGTATTTGAAGGAGCTGAACATATGGCATCTATTTATCTTGAACCAGAAAGATATATAAAACTAGTGAAAGAATTTATTAACAAATATTAATTTGTTTAATCTTGATAAAAAAATAATATAATGCTAAAATAAACATAATCTAAAAAAGGAGATATAAAGCTATGCCAAGAATTATTGATAAAGACGTATGCCTTGGCTGTGGTGCTTGCGCAAGCACATGCCCAGTAGAAGCAATCGCAGAATCTGACGGACTCTATGCAGTAGATGCAGATACATGTATCGATTGTGGCGCATGTGAAGGTGGCTGCCCAGCAGGTGCAATCAAAGAAGCATAATTAGTAGCAAAAAATCGAAAAACAAAAAGGAACAATCTGAATAAGGTTGTTTTCTTTTTTTATAAAAAAATAGGGATCTATCTAACAGACCCCTATTATATTACTTAAATATTGTATTATTTAAAATATCTATCTAGAAGACCTTTTAATGCTTTGCCATGTCTTGCTTCATCTCTTGCCATCTCATGAACTGTATCATGAATTGCATCTAATCCTTCTTCCTTTGCTCTCTTTGCTAAATCTGTCTTGCCTTTTGTTGCACCATTCTCTGCTGCTACTCTCATCTCGAGATTTTTCTTTGTAGAGTCTGTTACAACTTCACCAAGCAATTCTGCAAATTTTGCTGCGTGTTCTGCTTCTTCAAAAGCTGCCTTTTCCCAGTATAATCCAATTTCTGGATATCCTTCTCTATATGCAACTCTTGCCATTGCTAAATACATACCAACTTCTGTACATTCGCCTGTGAAATTATCTCTCAATCCTTGAAGAATGTCTGCTGGTACACCCTTTGCTACTCCAACAACATGTTCTGCTGCCCATGTCATTTCATTTGATTCTTCTTTATAGAAGTTTGTTCCTGGTGTTTTACATTGTGGACAATTCGCTGGAGGTTCATCTCCTTCATATACATAACCACAAACTTTACATACCCATTTTGCCATAGTCTTTTCTCCTTTATTTTCTGTTATTTTATTTTCTGTTTTTATTTCTGAGCTTGCGCTCTTTTGTTCTTGTTTTACAAAATCTTTTGCCCCGTGCTTACAAAGTGGACAAACGAAATCTGCTGGAAGAGGCCCTTTATGAACATATCCGCATACTGAACAAATCCATACTTCTTCGTCTGCCTTAATTACTTGTGGCTTTGGTTTGATGTTGCTTTGATAATATGAATATGTTACAGGTTCTCCATCTTTAATAACCTTGTTATTAGATGCCTCTACAACAAACATGATGTGAGAAGACATATCTATCTCATTAACAACATTGTATTCAAAGAATCCTATTACACCTTCTGTAGGGACCTTTATACCACTTTCGCTTGTGTCATAGGTTTTCCCTTGTAATTTATCGCAATCCTTCCCAGAACGCATTCCATAGTCTTTAAAGACGTCAAATGGTGTTTCTTGAGATAAAATTGCAACTACACACTTCTTTGTCTTTTGAATCATCTGTGTTGTGAGATTGTTTTTGTTTAGAGTAATACTGAATCTTTCTGGATTAGAGGACTGTTGCATTAATGTATTACAAACGCAAAGGTTATCCTTCTCTCCATCTTTAGCACACACTAAGAACAATCCATATGTGATTTTAAAGAGTAAATTCATAAATACCTCCTTTAAAGAGATTCTATTATTATATTACTCTATTTTAATTAAAAATTAAAGA
>CAMVBZ010000110.1 GCA_947165815.1 uncultured Clostridia bacterium | reverse complement strand
GTGAGATATTTTGAAGACCAATATGAGGATATGTGCAGGGCATGTGGAGTTGACCCAAGCACAAAAGAAAGAGTTGTATTCAACTTAGAAGATTCAACTTTTAGAAATGCATACTTTGATATCCTTCATCATCCGTATGAAAAAGATGGTGTTAATTTTTGGTGGATAGACTGGCAACAAGGAAAGAAAACAAAACTAAGTAACTTAGATCCATTGTGGCTCTTGAATCATTACCATACATTAGACATAGATAGGGATGGAAACAAAGGATTAATTCTATCTAGATACTGTGGACCAGGTTCACATAGATATCCTTTAGGTTTTTCTGGAGATAGTATCGTTGCTTGGCCTTCATTGAAGTTCCAGCCTTTTATGACTGCCACAGCTTCAAATATAGGGTATTCTTGGTGGTCTCATGATATTGGAGGACATCAATTTAATAGAGGTAATCCAGACATCTATGTAAGATGGGTACAATTCGGTGTATTCTCACCAATAAATAGACTACATTCATCTAATACATCCATTTCAAAAGAACCATGGAATTATCCAGAATGGGCAGAAGAAATTGCAATAGATTATTTAAGACTACGCCATAAGTTAGTACCATATCTTTATACCGCCAATGTGCTTACTGCAAAAGAAGGTATTCCTCTTATGACACCTATGTATTGGAGAGAACAAAGTCCATCTGCATATAGTGCTAAATATCAATACTATTTTGGGTCTGAAATGATAGTTGCTCCAGTGGTTTCTAAACCAACTGGAAAGGATAAATTGTCCCCAGTATCGTTCTATGTTCCAGAAGGTAATTGGACAGACTTCTTCACAGGCAAAAAATATACAAATGGATGGTACACAGAGTTTAAACCTATGAACCTACTTCCAGTTCTTGTTAAAGAAGGCGGAATTATCCCTATGCTTGTTGAAGAAAAGAAAAACGATTTATCTTTTGAAGAAATTGAAGTAAAAATTTATTCGGGAAAAAATGAATATACAATGTATGATGAGCAAGGAAGCATATTCTTCAAACTAGATGGAGAAACACTAGATATTGTGAAAGATGAAGACTCAATAACTAAATGTATACTTGTTACATTTATGGATGCTCAAAATGGCGTTGTTTTGGTTAACGGAAAAGAAATTGCTAGAGGCAAAAAAGTTAAAATTCGTTTCTAAATTTCGCTTGACAACCCCCATAATATTTATATATTATATCAAAGCATATTAGGAAAATAAGGAATTCGTGTGGAAGTTAGCCCCTCCCATCGAATGTGCAAATAGATCGTAAAAAATAGAAAAAAAAGAAAAATAAGGAGAATTAGCAATGGCTATCAATAATAGAAGCTACATGGCAAAAGCTGGTGAAGTTGAAAGCAAGTGGTACATCGTTGACGCAACAGATGTTATCCTTGGTAGACTCGCATCACAAGTTGCTATGATTTTAAAAGGCAAGAATAAGCCTACATATACACCAAACGTTCTCACAGGTGATCATGTTATCATTATCAATTGTGCAAAAGTTCGTTTAACAGGTAAGAAGTTAGAAAAGAAATATTATCGTTATCACACAGGTTTCATTGGCGGATTAAAGGAAATCCAATATAAGAAACTTATGGCAGAAAAACCAGAAAAAGCAGTCTATTTAGCAGTTAAGGGAATGCTCCCAAGCAATAGATTAGGTTCAGACATGTTAAAGATGCTCCGTGTTTATCCAGGTGCAGAATATGACAACCAAGCTCAAAAACCAGAAGAGTTAAAGTTGACAGGTCATGTCTATGACGCAGAGTAATTGTGAGGTATGAATATGGCAAAGAAGAAAGAAGTCAGTAAGAAAGTTCAATTCTGTGGAACAGGCAGACGTAAAACATCAGTTGCAAGAGTTCGCTTAATCCCAGGAGGAGAAGGACAAATCGTTATTAACAAAAAAGCTATCGATCAATATTTTACAACAGATATTCAACAAATCATTGTAAAACAACCTTTAGAATTAGTTGGCGCAACAGATAAATTTGACATTTTTGTAAACGTATACGGTGGTGGAATCACAGGACAAGCTGGTGCAATCCGTCTTGGTATTGCAAGAGCTTTAGTCTTAGCAGATGAAGAGTATAAGGCTCCATTAAAGAAAGCTGGATTCTTAACAAGAGATGCACGTATGAAAGAACGTAAGAAATACGGTCTTCACAAAGCTCGTAAAGCACCTCAATTCAGCAAACGTTAATCGTTTACATTTGTTGAACTACAACAAGGGGTTTGGCTTCGGTCAGATCCCTTTATTTTATAAATATTGTTTAATTAGTTATATTATGGTATAGTATATTTACATTTTGAGGCAGGTATGAAAAGAATAGCTATATGTTATGATTTTGATAAAACACTATCCCCATTGGACATGCAATCTCAAGGATTTGTCCAAGATATTGGTATGGGAATAGATGAGTTCTGGGAAGAGGTAGATACTTATTCCCAAGATGCACATATAGAACTTAATCTTACATATATGTACAAAATGGTTAAGGCAGCCGCAAGAAAGGGCATGAAGATCACAAAAGAATACCTTACAAGTCTCGGCTCTAGAATAGAATATTTCCCAGGTTTGGATACTTGGTTTGATAGAATTAATGAGTTTGGAAAAGAAAATGGCGTTGAAGTACATCATTACATCTTATCTTCCGGTTTAAAAGAAATTATAGATGGAACTACAATAGTTAAGAACTTTGACCACGTCTATGCTTCAGCTTTCCATTATGATGAAGATGGTTATGTGGATTGGCCAGGATTTGTTGTTAATTACACAAATAAAACTCAATTCTTATTTAGAATAAGCAAGGGTGTTTTTGATGAACTGGATGATGGTGTTAACCAAGCAATGAAAGGGAAAGAATATTACGTTCCTTTAACAAACTTTGTTTATATTGGAGATAGCGATACAGATATCCCTTGTATGACTCTTATGTCCCAATTCGGAGGACTCGCTGTTGGCGTTTATGATGAAAAAACATCTGGCGTTAAAAAGGTAGAAAAACTCGTTAAAGAAGGACGTATTAAAGCTGCAGTTAA
>CAMVBZ010000109.1 GCA_947165815.1 uncultured Clostridia bacterium | reverse complement strand
ATAAGAAGGGCAATGCTCCAAAGGTTGAAGAAAAGAAAGAAGACGAATCTCAAGAAGAAGAGAAAACCGAAGAACAACCAGAGGAAACACCTGAAGAAGAAAAAGACCAAGAATAATTGGGTTGAATCTCCTTAAACATAAAACGCTTACCTTCGGGTAGGCGTTTTAAGTATGCTTCTTTAATATTTATTAAGATATTATTCTGTAGGGATATCTTCTGTAACTATTTCATCACTAGGAATTTCTTCTGTGCTTTCTTGCTCTTTTCTTTCTTCTATCTCTTTACAGATTTGTGCATACTTTGTTTCTGTTAATTTGAATTTTGTTAAATAAACA
Organism: uncultured Clostridia bacterium; assembly: GCA_947165815.1. GTDB lineage: Bacteria > Bacillota > Clostridia > Christensenellales > CAG-917 > RGIG8124. Next base: position 2,751 of record CAMVBZ010000109.1, on the reverse strand, counting down.
ATAAGACCACCAACAACAAATAACATAGGGGTAACTGTTAATACAACAATTAACCACTTGGATGTAGATTCTGGAACTGTTGCAAGTATGCTTGCTATTTGGGAAGATTTTTCTTCAGCCGTTATAAGCCCCAAGGTTGCTTCATTTTCTATATTTGAAATCTCCTGTGTAACATCAGTTATTGCTAGTGCAAAGAACGTTAGAGAAACTATACCTTGTACAATGGCACTACTCATTTTTGCCATGAAAGGTCTTAAAGAGAATATTGCACCTTCAGCTCTTTCTCCTGTCTTCCATTCGTTGTATTCAACACAGTTTTGCATAGAAACAGTTTGTACCATATAGAACATTGTTTGTCCTAGGGAAGCACCTAGACCGGATAATGCTAGGATGTAGAATATAATGTTGTATCCAAATAGGGTTGCATTAGTTTTTGCAAATAAACCTATGAACAACATAATAATATAAGATATAACAACAACTATTACAGAGACAGTGCTTATTTGCTTTCTCGTAAACTTCTTTGCAATTAGAGGGTAGAACACCATAACTACAGCAGACATACCAGAAAGTACAACGAATATTGTTACAAGCATTCCTTGGTATCCAAATCTTATGTATAAGAATATAGATAACATTGCGGAGGTGAGTATTGCACCACCTGGGTTGTATAAAAGCATTGTAAGGGCTATCCAAAGTACTTGGTCATTCTTGAATAATACTTTAAACATCTTCTTTAAAGATGGTTTAGGAGCATTTGGAAGGGATGGAGCAAGTGGTTTTTCTTTTACAACTAAAGATGTCATTAATTGGCAACCAAAGAAAACAACACAGAAGATTATGGCCATTACTATAGATCCTGTTTGTGCACTATTTCCAATTGCATGGTCTCCGTATGCAAGGATAGGGAATAAAAGTGTTACAGATACATTTCCTATACCAGCAGTAATGTTGGAAAGGGTGGAGATATTGTTCCTATCTTTTTCATTGGATGTTAGAGAAGGCATCATGCCCCAGTAACTAATATCATTCATTGTAAAGGTGATTCCCCAAAGAAGATATGCAAAGATAAAGAATATTACATAATTGTCTCCATATAGTGGAACCAAGAATAATGCTAGAACAACACCAATATTGGTAATACAACCAATCATAATCCATGGCTTAAATTTACCCCATTTTGTTCTAGTAACCTCAACTATAGCTCCCATAAGAGGATCATTACATGCATCAAAAATTCTACAAATAATAATGATTAAACTCATGGTTAACATATTGCCGGCAGTAAGTCCTTTGGTTAATAAAGCACATGTAAATAACTGTGCATTTACTAGCGCATAGACCATATCACGACCTACACCACCAAGACTATAACCCCATAGATTTCGTTTGGATAATCTACCTTCCATTATTCCTTCTTGCGCCATTTTATATACTCCCTTAAAAACCCGTTAACATTCAAAAACGAAGGTTAAAGGTCCCATTTGTACTTGATTAATTACCATATGTGCGCCAAACACGCCAGTTTGACATGGTACTCCTTCCTTAATTATTCCGTCTCTAACCCTTTCATACAACTCTTTTGCCCTATCTGGTAATTCTGCATCTTTGAAGTCTGGTCTATTGCCAGATCTTTTGCCTAGTGTGCCTGCCAAACAGAATTGGGATACTAGCAATATTTCTTTGCCTACATCTTTAACAGATAGGTTCATCTTGTAATTCTCGTCTGCAAATATTCTAAGAAGGGTAAGCTTTTTTGCGATATAATCTGCTTGTTCTTCTGTGTCTCCCTTTGCTATTGCTAAAAAAACGGTTAGTCCTGAATTTATATGACTAATTACTTTTCCATCTACTGTTAATGTTGTTTCTCCACAACGTTGTATTACTGCTCTCATTTATTCTTCCTTTCTTGGTGGTTTACCAAGGTATTGATACAAATTACATTCTAATTCAGAATTGTATAACTTTCTAGTCTTGTCTGCTTTCTTGCCAAAGCATTTTTCAAATCCCTTATATGATGTTATTACATAAACACACCATTCATCTAGGGAATCATAAACTTTTTTAAAGTCTCTATATAATTCTTTTAGTTCGGCTTCTTTTAAAAGTCTTTCTCCATATGGAGGATTGGTTATTATTACCCCATGAGAGAATCTTGAACTCAATTTTCTCATATCTTGTACTTGAAGGTGTATTTTATTTTTAACCCCAGCATTTTCTGCATGTTTTAATGCTAGTTTAATTTGGGATGGATCTATGTCAAAACCAGAGATTCTAACTTCTTTGTCTAGTGTTTCTAAATCCTTTGCTTCTTCGTTGACTTTATCTCTTAATTGAGGAATGTTAGTCCAGTTTTCAAAAGAGAAAGAGCGGTGTATTCCAGGAGCAATGTTTAATGCTATTAATGCAGCTTCTATTGGGAATGTGCCTGAGCCACAGAAAGGGTCTATAAGCACTCTATCTGGATTCCAAACAGATAACTCAATAATTGCGGCAGCCATTGTCTCACGCATTGGAGCGTGCCCTACAAGAGTTCTATAACCACGCTTGTGTAATCCTTCTCCAGATGTATCTAATGTTACTCTACATATATCATTAATAAGAGAAACTTCTATATTGTATATAGAGCCATTTTCAGATAATGCATTTAGAGAATAGAATGAACATAGTTTAGATACTATTGCTTTTTTAGAAATGCTTTGAATAGAGGAGAGGGCAAACAAAGTACTTTTAATACTTTTAGCATCTACA
>CAMVBZ010000108.1 GCA_947165815.1 uncultured Clostridia bacterium | reverse complement strand
GCGTTAAAAAGGTAGAAAAACTCGTTAAAGAAGGACGTATTAAAGCTGCAGTTAAAGCAGATTATTCAGAAAATAGCGATATAGAAAAAGTTATTAAAGAAGTCATTGTTAATATCGCAAATAAATAGTTTTTGTTATTACCCAATTTAGAGACAATTTTAGCCAATATTGATTTTTTTTATATTTTCTATTATATTAAAAAATAGAGACAAGTGTGTCGCAATAAAATCAGGAAGAAAAGATTATGTTAAAGGCAAAGGGAAAACAAACGAGAGCAGAAATTAGAAACCATGCGCTTCTATTGTTTGCTGAAAAAGGATTTAAAAAGGTTACTATGAACGATATCTGCGTATCCACGGGTTTAAGTCGTGGAGGCTTATATAGGTATTATAGCAGCCCTGCAGAAATCTTTGGAGACATCTTGAAGATTATCATTCAAGGTATGGGAGATGAGCTTGCAAAGAATTTAAAAGGTGGGAAAACACCAACGGAATCGTTAGACTTAGTTTTACAAAAACTAAAGGAAGATATTCAAAACACACAAACAACTTTAACTATAGCCTTAATAGAATACTGTCATATATATGGCGCAAAGGCTGTTGAATCTGCATTCTCAAGAGGAACAGAGATTTGGGAAGAGTTTATTAAATACGGAATATCTCAAGGCGAGTTTAATGATATTAATCCTAAAGCAATGGCATCTACAATTCTTATTCTATATGAAGGTGCAAGAGCTGGTGTAAATTTAATTACATATTCAGAAGACTTTGTTTCAGGATTAATAGACTGTATAAGATATATGATAGTTAAAAAACCGGAGGAAAAATAATTATGGATATTGAAAACATTTTAAGACATTGTGATCACACAGAATTAAAACAAATAGCAACAATAGATGATATAAAGGCACTTATAGATGATGCCATTAAATACAATACAGCATCTGTTTGTATTCCTCCTTGTTATGTTAAGGAAGCAGTAGAATATGCCAATGGGAAAATGCCTATTTGCACAGTAATAGGTTTCCCTAACGGATATAACAGTACAGAGATAAAACTAATAGAAACAAAAGAAGCACTTTTAAAAGGTGCAGAAGAAATAGATATGGTTATTAATGTTGGTATGCTTAAGGCTGGTAATACAGATTATGTATTAAATGAAATAAAAACATTAAAGGCAGCTTGTGGCAATAAGATATTAAAGGTAATCATAGAAACATGTCTTTTAACAGATGAAGAAAAAATAACAATGTGCAAACTCGTCACAGAAGCAGGTGCAGACTATATTAAGACAAGTACCGGTTTTTCTAAGGGCGGTGCAACATTTGCAGATGTAGAACTATTTGCAAAGAATGTAGGACCAAATGTAAAGATTAAAGCAGCGGGCGGCATTCATTCTTTAGAAGATGCACAACATTTCTTAGATTTGGGAGCATCTAGATTAGGAACAAGTGCACTTGTAAAGATTGCAAAAGAGAAAATGTAGGAGGTTGAGATATGGATTTAGTTCCAACACCGCACAATTCGGCTAGATTAGGAGACTTTGCGGATACAGTATTGATGCCAGGAGATCCATTGCGTGCCAAGTTTATAGCAGACCATTATTTGGATGATGTCCAACTTGTTAATAATGTTAGAAATATCCAAGGGTATACAGGTTATTATAAAGGCAAAAGAGTATCTGTAATGGCATCTGGTATGGGTATGCCTTCTATAGGAATATATGCTCATGAACTGTTCAATTTTTATGGTGTTAAGCAAATCATAAGAGTTGGAAGTGCTGGGGCAGTACGTAAAGAACTTAATATCGGAGATATTATTATAGTAGATAGAGCCAAATATACATCTAATTTCCCAAGAGATTATTTAGCATCATTAGTATATAAAGCAAAACCAGATAAAGAACTTTTAGAAAGAGCTGTTAAGGTTGCAGAAGAACTGAAAATTAATTATAGGGTTGGTAAGGTGTATTCATCGGATATATTCTATAAAGATGAAAAGTATGCAAAGATGTATAGCAAGCATGTCCTTGCTGTAGAGATGGAAAGTGCAGCATTATATGCTGTTGCACATAAAGCAGGCAAAAAAGCATTAACAATCTGTACAATCTCAGACAACATCGTTACTGGTGAAGCATTAAGTGCAGAAAAAAGACAAAAGAAATTTAGAGACATGATGGTTCTCGCATTGGAGTTGGCGTGAAAAGACTATTCTTTATAATCCTAGATAGTTTTGGTATTGGAGAAATGCCAGATGCAAATGAATTCCATGATGAAGGAAGCAACACATTAAAATCTGTTTCCTCATCTAGTTTCTTTAATGTGCCAAATATGCAAAAGTTAGGTCTATTTAATATAGATGGATGTTCCGTTGCAGGAGATCCTGTAGAGCATCCAATAGGAGCATATGGTAAGTTTGCAGAAAGAAGTAAGGGCAAAGATACCACAACAGGACACTGGGAAATAGCCGGGTTAGTTTCAGAAAAACCATTCCCAACATATCCAAATGGATTTCCAGATGAGATTATAAAAGAGTTTGAAAAACAATCTGGTTATAAAACACTTTGTAACAAGCCTTATTCAGGCACAGAAGTAATTAAGGATTACGGCAGGCAACATATCAAAGAAAAGGCTTTAATAGTTTATACGTCCGCAGACAGCGTATTCCAAATTGCAGCGCATGAAGATATAGTTCCAGTTGAAGAGTTATATAGGGTTTGTGAAATCGCTAGAAACATTCTACAAGGCGAACACGGGGTTGGCAGAGTAATTGCTAGACCATTCACTGGAGAGTATCCTAACTACGTTAGAACAAGCAACAGACACGATTTCTCACTTAAGCCTCCAAAAGATACTATGCTAGACATAATGATGAGAAACGGCCTAGATACAATAGGCGTTGGAAAGATTAATGATATCTTTGCTGGTAAGGGCATAAGCGAGTTTGTACGTACTAGTGGCAACACAGATGGAATGCAAAAGACTAGCGAATATCTTAATAAAGATTTTAAGGGTATTTGCTTTGTGAACTTAGTAGACTTTGATATGTTATATGGACATAGAAATGATGTAGATGGATATGCAAAAGCAATAACTGAGTTCGATAAATGGCTAGGAACATTTATGGAAGGATTAGGTGAGGATGATTATTTACTTATATCAGCAGACCATGGATGCGATCCTATAACCCCAAGCACAGACCATAGTAGAGAATATGTATTTATGCTTGCTTATGGCAAGAAGATAAA
>CAMVBZ010000107.1 GCA_947165815.1 uncultured Clostridia bacterium | reverse complement strand
AGCATATTATATAAAAAAAGGACTGCTCTAAACTTTTAGGTTTTCGAACAGCCCCATTTTTTTGTTTACGTATATCTCTTATTTCTATCTCTTAGATTGGAACTTCCAAAGATCTCTACACATATCCTCTAGATTTCTCTTTGCTTCCCAATTAATGAACTCTTTTGCAAAATCTGGGCTAGCATAACATGATGCAACATCTCCAGGTCTTCTATCTACTATCTTATATGGAACATCATGACCACAAGCCTTAGAGAATGCTTTAATCATATCTAGAACGCTATACCCTATTCCTGTTCCAAGGTTTACTGCCGATGCTGTGAACTTATCTATATTCTTTAAAGCTGCAATGTGTCCTTCTGCAAGGTCCATTACGTGAATATAGTCTCTTACACCTGTACCATCTGGAGTTGGATAATCATTTCCAAATACTTGCACGTAAGGAAGTTTACCAGATGCTACTTTAGCAACATATGGCATTAGATTGTTTGGTATTCCATTTGGATCTTCTCCAATTAAACCACTTTCATGTGCGCCAACTGGATTAAAATATCTTAAAAGAGCAATATGCCAACTGTTATCTGCCTTATATACATCTCTAAGCATGTCTTCTATCATAAGTTTTGTTGTTCCATATGGATTTGTTGTACCACCAATTGGACTATTTTCTGTTAATGGTAATTGTTTAGGTGTTCCATATACTGTTGCCGAGGAAGAGAAAACTAGATTTTTAACATTATGGGCACGCATTACTTCTAATAATACCAATGTGGATATAAGGTTGTTATCATAATATTCAATTGGTTTAACTGTACTTTCACCTACAGCTTTTAATCCAGCAAAATGAATAACAGCATATATGTCATTTTCATCGAAGATTTTGTTAAGTATATCTCTATCTCTTACATCACCTTCGTAGAATTTAATAGACTTACCTGTTATCTTTTCTACGTTTTTAATTGGTTCCATATTGCTATTTGAAAAATTATCTATAGCAACTACACCAAATCCATTTTCAAGTAATACTACATCTGTATGAGAAGCAATAAAACCTGCACCACCAGTAACTAAAATGTTTTTCATTTTCTACCTCGTTTAGATATTTTTATTTATATTAATAATAATACAAATAACCACAATTTACAACAACATAGCGAGTATTGATTTTCATATATTGAGTTGTTATAATTTTTATATAAATGATAAGGGGTAGAAAAATATGAGAATAGTAATTGTTGGAAGTGCAAAAGACACTGCAAAAGTTGCTTTGGATTCTATTAAAGAAACTCTTAAAAAGAAGCCAAATTCTGTTATTTGTTTCCCAACAGGATCTTCCCCTTTACCTTTATACAATGCAATGGTTGAAGATTTCAAGAAAAAGAACACATCCTACAAGGATGTTATTACATTTAACCTAGACGAATACAAAGGCCTCGGTTCTAAACACAACCAAAGCTACAGATATTTTATGGATGTTAACTTATTCAACAACATAGATATCAATACAAACAATATTAATTTCCCTAATGGAGTTTTAAAAGATTTAAAGGCGGAATGTGAGAGATATCATAAACTCCTTGAAAAAAATCATAGAGACATTCAAATATTAGGTATAGGATCTAATGGACACATAGGTTTTAACGAACCTGGAACATCATTTGATTCCATAACACATGTTGTATCATTATCTGCAAGCACCATTAGAGATAACTCACGCTTCTTTACTTCCATAAAGGAAGTACCAAAGCAAGCCATTACAATGGGCTTATCCGAAATTATAGACTCAGACAAGATAATACTCATAGCAACAGGCATAAACAAAGCAAAGGCTGTTAGAGACTGTGTAAAAGGTCCAATTGATGAATCCTGCCCTGCATCCATTCTCCAAAAGCATGACAACGTATTACTTATCTTAGATAAAGACGCAGCATCCCTTCTTTAATATTTAAATATTACAGACCATAAAAAACCCCCTTGGGAAAACCAAGGGAGTTTTATTATTAGATGTTATAGAAATAATATTATCCTAAATAACTATTTCCACCAGTTGCGCTACCACCAACTGTGATTGTCGCTGTAGCACCATTGCTTGTATTGTTAGATTGTACTAAATTAATATTCATATTATAAATACTAATTCCTGCTGCTAAATCATATTTATAAGTTGAAACAATTGTTCCAGTATTAGTATTTCCTATTAATGTAACTGAATACCCAGGGTCTTGTTTATAAATACGTGCAATACCAGATGCTGCTACCTTTGATGAGATATTAGCATTATTTGTACATCCTGTGATGGATATTGCATTAGCACCAACTCTAATTCTACCAACGATACCGCTTACGGAGTCTGTTCCTTTTAATGAACCGCTAACTGTAATTCCACTAACTGTTAAAGTTCCTCTAGAATATCCAACTAATCCACCAACAGAGTCTGCGTTAGCATTTGAATATCTTGTTTCATCAAAATCAACACCTATGATTTTAACATCTTTAAATGTTGCATTTTCTACAAGAGCAAATAATCCCCATGCATATGTATTAACATCACCATCTTTTACCAATCTGGCTTGTGTTGGAGCAAAGCCTTTGTTATTTAAGTTAGAAATTGTATGATTTTGTCCATCAAATGTACCAGCAAAGAATGTTGTAATACCATAAGCATCTGTATTTGACTCGGCGACATCTCTATATCCTTCACCAATTGGTTTCCAGCCATCATCGAGTGCTATATCTTTTGTCAATTTAACTGTTAACCCAGCGAAATTATTTCCAGCGTTAACCGCATCTCTGAATGCTTCAAATTGGGCAAGAGATGAAATCTTATAATCTCCACCAATTTCTTCACCTGTTACTGCTGCAGCAGCTGCTGTTTTTGCAGATTCGCTATGTTCGCTTAATGTTGATGCTGCAATATATCCGTTATTTGTAATAGATGCGCCCGTTCCTGCATCTGTTGTTCCAACTTGGATAACATCAAATACAATACCAGTATCCTCAACTGCTACGTGTCCTTTCTCAACTTGAAGTTGGTTTGTTGCACCAAAAATATGAAGTGATGTTAATTTTACATTTTTAACATCAATTTTCTTTGCAAAGCCATAGAAATCTACATCTCCATTTGGAGCGTCTACTGTTAATACACATTGATCTCCAGCCCCACGAATTACTACTGCCTTTGAATCTGAACTTGTGTAATTAACTGCTGTAATTCCACCATTTTCGCCTACATCAGCTCCACTCTTTACACTAAGTGTTGTAGAGTTGAATCCGTTTTGAAGATATACAC
>CAMVBZ010000106.1 GCA_947165815.1 uncultured Clostridia bacterium | reverse complement strand
TGTGGCTGCAAAAAAATATGGTAGCCAATGTGTAGTTCTTTCTATGGACATAAAACGTGTAAATGGAGAATTCAAGATATTCGCTAAAGGTGGAAGAGAGAACACTGGCATAGATGCAATAGAATGGGCATACAAAGGACAAGAAGAAGGAGCAGGAGAATTGGTTGTAAATAGTATAGATACAGATGGCGTTAAGAAAGGTTTTGACCTCGAGATGTTAGATGCTATTTGTGCCAAGGTTAGTATTCCAGTAATTGCATCTGGAGGCGCTGGATGCAAAGAAGATTTTACAACACTTTTTAAGAGTTGTAAGGGTGTAGATGCAGGACTTGCAGCAAGTATATTCCATTTCAAGCAAGTAGATATTAAGGATTTAAAGAAAGACTTAAGAGCAAATGGAATTGAAGTAAGATTATAAAATGGAGAAATAGATATGATAAGCGTAGATGAATTAAAGTTTGATAGCAACGGATTAATCCCAGCAGTTGTACAAGACCACTATTCAAAAAAGGTACTAACAGTTGCCTATATGAATAAAGAGAGTCTAAAGACTAGCATTGAAAAAGGATTAACATGTTTCTGGAGTAGATCTAGACAATGCTTCTGGACAAAGGGTGAAACAAGTGGAAATTACCAACACGTTGTTTCTATTATTGCAGACTGCGACAAAGATGCATTGGTTGTAGAAGTTGTAAAAGATGGTCCAGCTTGTCATACAGGACTTGATTCTTGCTTTGATGGTGAGAATATCGTTTGGGTATCTGAAGAATTAAAACAATTCTCATTAGATGGGTTATATGAACTCATAAAAGGAAGAAAGACAAACCCACAAGAAGGTTCATATACAACATACCTTTTTGATAAAGGCTTAGACAAGATTCTTAAAAAGGTTGGAGAAGAAAGCACAGAGGTTATAGTTGCAGGAAAGGGTGGAAGCAAAGAAGAAACCATCTATGAAATTAGTGATCTCGTATACCATGTTATGGTTCTCATGGTTCAAATGGGAATTAGCACAAAAGACATTATTGCTGAACTTGAAAAGAGACATGTTATAGACAAGAAAGTCAAACAAGAAACAATGAAGTAGTTTTTCTTGAAAAATTTTTCAAGGAAAATAAATTCAAGAAAAAATATAGGATATAATGTTAATTTGTTTACATCTTTATTTATAAAATGTAAAATGTTAAAAATCTTATTGGGAGTTAAAAGGTATGTTTATTGCATTAAATGGTCAATTAGGTAGTGGTAAAACGGCACTTTGTGCATTATTCCGTGATTTAGATGGCTATGATATTTTCAGTACAGGAAAGATACAAAGAGAATATGCAAACGAGTTAGGAATCAGTACTCTTGAGCTTAACGAAAGAAGCAAGACAGACTATTCTTATGACTATGCAATAGACAAAAAATTAATGGACTATGGTGAAGCTAATAAGGGAAAGAACATTGTTTTCGATTCTAGAATGGCATGGCATTTCTTAAAAGATGTATATAAAGTCCATCTCCTAATTAGACCAGCAACAGCAGCAGATAGAGTATTCGGAAAGAGAGAAAGCAAAGAAGAAACATACAAGAGCAGAGAAGAAGCCATGAGCGAACTTGTAAAAAGAAGAGACATGGAAAATGATAGATATAACAAGGTCTATAATGTAAATATGTATGACTTTAGAAACTATGATCTCATTTTAGATACCACAAAACTTACTCCAGAAGAAACATATAAGATAATTTCAAGAGAAAGTTCCAAAAAGGAAAACGTTGTATATGTTGCTCCAAACAATATTTATCCATCCAATACAAAAGAGACATATTCATTAGATCAAGCAAAAGAAGTTCTAAAAATAATGGATGTTTACACACAAATTCCAACAATGTCTTTAATTAAGATTGGAGAAAATTTATTTACATACGAAAAAGAAAACCTATTGCTTGCTTGCAATCTAGCAGACATAAAACTTATTAAGGCAGATAAGGTTTATACGGAAGAGGAAATCTTACCTAATGGACAAAAGGCAATAGACTATATTAAGTCCTCTATGACAGACATTAGAGAATGGGAAAAACTAAACAATTTCACCTTTGATTTTTATCCAGAAAACATAAAATAAAAAATTTTTTTGTTTTTAATTTTTCTTTAATAATCCCTTTTTATACTGAACATGACAGTTGCAGATGATTCTTCTGTGGCAAAGGAGTTCAATATGAAAAAGAAGATTTTTATTTTAGTGTTAGTACTAGTCCTCGCAATGGCTATGTTCACATTGTTCGCATGTTCTAGTTTAACAAATTCGGCAAATAATAATACAACACCAGTACAAGGAACAACTAATACTGGTTCAAGTGAAACAGCAGTAACAGATGATTCCATATCTGCAACGGAAGTATCTCAGGATACAGATTTTGAAATAACAACAGAAGATGGAACTTATTCTCAAGAGAATAATATATACACAATCACATCTGCAGGCACATATTCTTTAAGTGGTTATCTCAACGGACAAATTATAGTTGAAGCAGGTGAAGACGATGCAGTTGTTATAGAGTTAAATGGTGTAACAATAGAATACAACCAAGATTCACCAATAAAAATCCTAAGTGCAGATAGTGTAGATATTTCGGCTCAAAAAGATACAGAGAATGTCATTAAGGACACTAGAGGTACAAAGACCGTAGATTCAGATACATTAGGAGAAGGCGCTATCTATGCTAAAACAGATTTAACAATAAAAGGAAAGGGTACCTTAGTTATTACAGCTTCATATAACAACGGAATTCATACAACAAAAGATTTGAAGATCAAAAATCTTTCTATTAAGGTAACAGCATATAATAATGCTTTAAAAGGTAATGATTCTATAACAATTTCAAGCGGTAGTGTCGTAGCAATTTCCACAAACGGAGATGGTCTCAAAACAGAGAACACAGACGCAAACAAGAACGGCGAAACAAGAGGAGATATAACCATTACTGGAACAGCATCTGTAACAGTATATGCAGCAGGAGATGGTATTCAATCTGCACACAATTTCACTATGAGTGAAGATACGGATGGAAATTCACCATATGTAACAATCTATACTGGATCATATAGCGGTTATACAGCATCTAGTGCAAGCACAACATCATACAAGGGTGTAAAAGTTGAGAACATTCTAACAATCTCTGGTGGAACGATTGAAATCAAGAGTTATGATGATGGACTCCATGCAAATTATGGTACAACCTTTGAAACTGGTGAAATAGGACAAGGAACAATTAACATCCTTGGAGGTTCAGTAAAAATGGTAGTATATTCTCCAACAACAAGTACAGCCGGTGGTAGAATGGGCCCAGGAGGTGCAGGAAGACCAGGATCTTGGGGCGGGCAACAAGCCGTATCCGGTGCAGATGCAATTCACGCAGACTATGTGGGCTTTCAGCTTGCAGAATATGATGATGAAAGCGGTTGGCGTTTATGCCACTTTGC
>CAMVBZ010000105.1 GCA_947165815.1 uncultured Clostridia bacterium | reverse complement strand
AGATTGCCATTTGATATGTTTGCAGATATCTTACCAACAATGGACAAGGCTGGATATTATTCTAGCGAATGTTGGGGCGGAGCAGTTTTTGATGTCTGCTTAAGATACCTCAATGAAGATCCATGGGAAAGACTTAGAAAAATCCGTAAAGGAATGCCAAACACAAAACTTCAAATGTTATTAAGAGGACAAAACATTTTAGGTTATAAGCATTATCCAGATGAAATTGTAAGAATGTTCGTAGATAAGTCCGTAGATAACGGTATAGACATTATCCGTATCTTTGATGCACTCAATGATATTAGAAACATTGAAGTTGCAACAGACGAAGCAATTAAGAAAGGTGCAACAGTTAGTGGTACTATTTCTTATACTCAAAGCCCAGTACACACAATCAAGGCTTTTGCAGACTACGCAAAACAAATGGAAAATCTTGGTGTACAAACAATCTGTATTAAGGATATGGCTGGAACAATGAGTCCTGGTGAGGCAACAGAACTTATCACTGCAATTAAAAAGCAAGTTAAGATTCCAGTAGTTCTTCATACACACTGTACAACAGGTATGGCTTACATGACATACTATGCAGCAGTTGAAGCTGGTGTAGATGTAATAGATACAGCAACATCATGTTTCAGTGGTGGTACAAGCCAACCTTCAACAGAAACTATCCATTACGCATTAACTCAAATTGGATATGATACAGGATTGGACGCAAAGGTTCTTAAAGAAGTTAATGATTTCTTCAAACCAATTAGAGACCAATTCGTAAAAGAAGGAAAGTTGGATCCAAAAGCTCTTTCAACAGACTCAGATGCTCTTGTATATAAGATTCCAGGCGGAATGCTTTCCAACCTCATCTCACAATTGAAGGCACAAAACGCTATGGATAAATTTGATGCAGTTTTGGAAGAAACACCAAAGGTAAGAGAAGATTTAGGATATCCTCCACTTGTTACACCTATGAGCCAAATGGTTGGTGTACAAGCAACAGCAAACGTTCTTGCTGGAGAGAGATATAAGAATATCTCCAAAGAGGTTATTGCATACTGCCGTGGTGAATATGGTACTGCTCCTGGAAAGATAAATGAAGAAGTTAAGAAGAAAGTTTTAGGAGATGTTAAACCTGTAGAAGGAAGATATGCAGACTCCTTAGAACCAGTCTTTGAAAAAACAAAAGAAGAATTAAAGGGTATTGCAAGAAATGACGAAGAAGTCCTCTCATACATTGCATTCCCACAAGTAACAGAAAAATACTTTGCAGCTCGTAAAGAAAGAGAAGAAAAAGTTGTTAAATATACAATTGAGCCTATCAAGGAGGACTAGTAGATGGAAGTCATTTTAGCAGCATTAAGTAAAGATGAACCTGTTGGAGTACTAGACTCGTTATATATAGCGCTCATTGGTATTGTAATAGTTTTCGTAGTGCTTGCTTTCTTAATGGGTATCCTTTATTTGGTTGGATTATTAATGGTTAAGACTCAAGGCTTTGCAGAAAAGCATCCAAAGTATGCCGCATTTGTCCAAAAGACAAAAGATGCATTCAAACCAAAGAAAAAGAAGGCACAAGGCACAGAAGAAAAAACAGAAGAAACAGCAGAACTTGCAAAGGGTTCATGTGGAGATTTGGTACTTGTTAATACATCTGAAAGAGATGCAGCCATGATTATGGCAATTGTAGCAGATACCTTAGAAACCCCATTAAACCAATTGCATTTTAAGTCTATAAAATTAGTGGAAGAGGAGAAGAAGTAAGATGATATACAAAGTTACATTAAACGGAAAAATATACGAAGTAGATGTAGAAAAAGGTGAAGCAATTATTCAAAAGGAATATGAAGCAGCAGCTCCAGTTGCAGCACCTGTAGCAACAGCAGCACCTGCACCAGCAGCCCAAGCAACTCCAGCAGCAGCCCCAGTGGCAGCAGGAAGCGGAAATGCAGTTAAATCACCTCTTCCAGGAACAATTAATGCAGTTAAGGTTCAAGTTGGACAAACTGTTAAGAAGGGAGACGTTTTATTCATTCTCGAAGCAATGAAGATGGAAAATGATATCCCAGCAGATAGAGACGGAAAGGTAGTAAACATTCTTGTACAAAAAGGCGCAACTGTAGAAACAGGCGCAGCATTATGCGAGATTCAGTGAGGTTAAAAAATGAACGTTGGTGAAACATTAAAAGAATTGTGGAATACTAGCGGATTTGCTAACTTCACATGGCAGAATGTTGTCATGCTACTTATAGCATTCGTCTTGTTATTCCTCGCTATTAAGAAAAAGTTCGAACCTCTTCTTCTTGTAGGAATTGCGTTTGGAATTTTGTTAACAAACTTGCCAGTAGGGAATGTTTCAGACTCCATTTTCCATGCAGACTGGTGGAATGGTCTTTCTAAAGTCGCAATGGATGCAGAAGGACATATTAACTACGGTTATATCCTTCAAAATGGTGGTTTATTAGATATCCTTTACATTGGCGTTAAGACAGGTGTTTATCCTTGCTTAATATTCATAGGTGTTGGAGCAATGACAG
The DNA here is from genome assembly GCA_947165815.1 of uncultured Clostridia bacterium. Taxonomy (GTDB): domain Bacteria; phylum Bacillota; class Clostridia; order Christensenellales; family CAG-917; genus RGIG8124. The sequence goes on along the minus strand of CAMVBZ010000105.1, from coordinate 1,043 downwards.
ACTTCGAACCATTGATTTCAAATCCTAAGTCATTATTACTTGGTGCAGCAGCTCAAGGCGGTATTTATATCGTATTCTTCTTTGCTTGCTTAATGGGATTCAATGGCGGAGAGGCAGCATCTATTTCAATTATTGCTGGAGCAGATGGTCCTACAGCTATTTGGCTTACAAAATCATTGGCACCACATCTTCTTGCACCTATTGCAGTTGCAGCATATTCATATATGGCACTCATTCCTTTGATTCAACCACCTCTTATGAAGGCTTTAACAACACCAAAGGAAAGAATAGTTATGATGAAACCAACAAGACCTGTAACAAAGAGAGAAAAGATTTTATTCCCAATTATCGTTACACTCTTAACATGTTTAGTATTACCATCCGTAGCACCACTTCTTGGATGCTTAATGTTTGGTAACCTCTTAAGAGAAACAGGTGTTACAGCTCGTCTTTCAGATACTGCTTCTAATGCATTAATGAATATCGTAACATTGTTCTTAGGTATTTCAGTTGGTGCAACAGCAATTGGAACAACATTCTTATCATTAGATACAATTAAGATTATTGCCTTAGGTTTAGCTGGATTCGTATTTGCTACAATTTGTGGATTACTCCTTGGCAAACTCTTATATGTTATTTCAAGAGGCAAGATCAACCCACTCATTGGTTCAGCAGGTGTATCCGCTGTTCCAATGGCAGCTAGAGTAAGTAACCAAATGGGTTTGAAGTACAATTCAAGCAACTACTTGTTAATGCATGCTATGGGACCAAACGTTGCAGGTGTTATCGGATCTGCAGTTGCGGCTGGTTTCTTGATGGCAGTATTCTCACTATAAAACAGTGTGCCTCAGAAATGGGGCACTTTTAATTATGGAATTATTAGCACCGGCAGGAAGTCCAAGTGCATTACGTGCGGCCATATATTCTGGGGCAAATGCAGTATACTTTGGATTAGACAAATTCAATGCGAGAATAAACGCAGACAACTTCACAAAAGAAAATGTGAGGGAATATGTTGAATTATGTCATCTTCACGGTGTTAA
>CAMVBZ010000104.1 GCA_947165815.1 uncultured Clostridia bacterium | reverse complement strand
GCGACCACCGAGATCTACACTCTTTCCCTACACGACGCTCTTCCGATCTAAATGGCCAGGATTCGGTGTTACAAAAGGAGACATAGGTGTATCTGTATACGCAACAATAACATACATTTTATTTGGTATGTGTTATACAGTTGTCCAAATCCCATATGGTTCCCTTGCATCCGTTGTTACATTAGATGACAAAGAAAGATCCAAGTTGTCTATTTGGAGAAGCGTAGGCGCAGCAATTGGTTCTATGCCAGTTATGTTAATTTCCATGTTTGCATTCTCTGAAACTGGTGTTAACTACACAATCACCATTATTGGTGTTGCTGTAATGGCAGCAGCTTCGCTTGCAATGTTATTAATAGCATTCGTTGGAAACAAGGAAAGGGTAAAAGCAAATCCTGTAACTCCAGAAAAGGGTGCTACACTTAATGCATTCAAGAGATTATTCAAGAGCAAGTCTATGGTAGCAGTTTCTCTTGCAAGTATGTTATTACTCGCAGGACAAATGTTTATCCAAAGCTTCTATTCATACCTAATTAACTATTACTTTGGAAAGGGTGGTATTTGGACAATGCTTCCAACAGTACTCACATATTTGCCAATGGCAGTATTAATGTTCTTCACACCTAAACTTGTTAGAAAGTTTGGAAAGAAAGAAGTTAGTGGTATTGGTATTGTTATAGCAGCAGTTGCAAACATTGCTATGTTCTTACTCTTATTCATGGGCAAGGGAGATGCAACACTCTATATCTTCATGGTATTCTGTTTAATCTCTGGTATTGGTCTTAACTTCTTCGTATTACAAGTATGGGCTATGGCAGCAGATTCAATTGATGAAATTGAAATCAAGACAGGATCTAGAGATGATGGTACAGCATATTCATTCTTTATGTTCTTTAGAAAACTTGGACAAGTTATCGCAGCAGTTGCAGTTAACGGAACACTTCTCGCAATGAATTATTATGATTCTATTGCAGAAACAGGAACTCCAAGTTTCACAGATGGACAATTGAAGATTATGTTCATTCTTGCTACAGTAATTCCAGCAGTAATGTTTGGTGTAATGGCAGTTATACTATTAATAGTATATCCATTAGGCAAGAAGAAAGTTGCACAATTACAAATAGATAAAGAAGCAAAACTCAAAGCAGCAGCAGAAGCTGGAGAAATTGAAATAGACTCCACATCTGAAGTTGTAGAAGAAGTTCAAGCAGAACCAGTAGAGGGAGTCTCACAAGAAGAGACTATTGAAGAAATTCAAGAAGAACCTGCAAAAGAAAAGAGCAATCCAGATGATGGAGAAGTATTCTAAGATATGAAATACGGCATCCAATTATATTCTTTAAGGCAATATTTAAAATCTGACGAAGGTTATCGTGAGGTATTTAACAAGGTTAAAGAAATGGGTGCCGAAACAGTTCAGTTGTCCGTAACAGCAGGACATCCATATAATACTGAACTTATAAAAGAGTTAGTTAAGGAGAGTGGATTGAGCGTTTGTTCAACTCATTCTCCTTTTTCTCGTATAGTTAATGATTTAGATAATCTTGCACTAGAACACTTATCCTTTGGATGTAATGAGATTGGTATTGGTATGATGCCAGGAGAGTATAGAAAGAACCATTATGAAAAACTAGATGAGTTTATTGCCCAGCTTAATAGAGCAGCAGAGTGGTTAAAACAATACAATATCCACATAGCATATCATAATCATTGGTTTGAGTGGGATGATACAAAAGAAGGCAAGGTAATAGAGAGATTAATCAAGGATACATCTAAAGATGTGCACTTTATTCCAGATACATTCTGGATAAAGGTTGGTGGAGATGATCCAGTAGAGTTTTTAGATAAGGTTAATGGTAGAGTTCAAACACTCCATTTAAAAGATTATAAAAAGACATTAGGTGTTCCTATTTTTAGAGCAGTTGGTAAAGGAATACTGGATTTTAAAGAGATTATAAAAAAAGCAGAGGAGATAGGTGTCCAAAATAGTGTAATTGAACTAGATCTATCTCCAAATCCTTATAAGAGTTTGCAATTTGGTTTAGATTTTATTAAAGAATTAAAGTAATTTTTGATAACTCAACTTGTAATCACACAATGATTTATAATATTGAATCATCGTTTTTTAGCAAATCATCAATTAAAGGATGATAGACCGAGGTGGCCTCTATTCTGGTTATGGAAGATACACTATTTCCAGCATCTTTGCTCGATGCTCCACATTGAAAAAGTTCTTCATTTTTTGTCCCATAATCTATGAAAATGTATCTATCGTGATAAGGTCTACAACTTTTCTTTATTTTAATGGATAGTCCAGTATCTTTAATAAAGTCTTTTATCCAATTAGAGGATAAAGAGTTTTGCGCTTTATTATCTGTAAAAATCGTAATTTTAACTTTAGAGTTGCATGATTTTAATAGTAAAAGAGTTTTAACATCAATATAATTATCTATTATGTAAATCGTTTTTTTAGCTCTTTTGTATATTTCTTGATGTGCAACATCAGCCTCAATCCTTTGACCATCTAAAAATAAAAAATGATTATATGTGGATGGATCGATAAAGTTTTCCATAACAATATTTAATCGATTTTCAATATTATCAAGACGACTCGAGTGATTATTTATTAAATCAATCAATTTAATGGTCTCATAACTTGGCAATAGATTGTTTGTGCTTATTATATAATCTTTTAATTGCTTAAACGTATCTATCAATGCAATACTTTGTTTTGTTGCTAGATCTCCTTTTAAAACAGTCATTAGCATATAAATTCCTTGTTCCGTAAATGCATAAGGTAAATAACCTCTACCACCAGATCCTTGTGCCCATAAAGCAGTGGTCGAATTTTTCGACCTCTGCAAATCAATGACTTCCTGTTTGGTCAACTGAAATCTATATCTCTGAGGGAATTTATCAATATTATTCTTTACTTGTTCATTAAATCTTTTTGTTGTATATCCATATAATTGAGCTAATTCAAAGTCCAACATTACTTTTTCGCCACGAATTTCATAAATCATAGATCCGATGGTATCTTTGTTTAATTCTTTTGGTATTATATTATTTTCCATTTTATTTGTCTCCCTAAGTGTTTCTCTTATTACATAATATAACACCATTAATGTTCCAAAGATGGTACATTGTACATTAAGGAGAAATATAAAAGAATCTTGGTCATTTTTTGACCTCAATACAAATAAAACATTCAATAATATAGATATTTTTGTAAGGTAAAAATATTGACCTCTGTAAAACTATTCCTTTGTTTTAGATAATTCTGTTGCAACAGCAGCATGATGTAATTCATCTGCCATGATTTCTTTTATCTTAGGGAATTCGTCTGCATATTTGCTATATGGTTTTAAAGATGCCTTTTCACCTATAGCTATAAATTTAAAGGTTAATTTTTTTCCAAGTACCTTGTAAGAAAATGCAACAGCTCTTGTCATAGTCTTTGGAACCTTTTTAATAACTGTTTGTGTATAAGAGTGAAGTATTGCTGCATGTTTTCCTTCATCTGCAGCAGATTTAAGAAGTATGGCTTTTCTTTCTTCTGTCTTAGCATATTCTGCTATTTTTTTATACATAAAGACGCCATCCATTTCAG
>CAMVBZ010000103.1 GCA_947165815.1 uncultured Clostridia bacterium | reverse complement strand
ATCTTCAACTGCTGCAATAGCAACCCTACTTTTACCAATGCCAGATGGTCCGATTATAACAACATTATCGTTGTTATCCAATAGGTTTTTAATATTATTTATATCATCTACTCTTCCTACAATTTTTGTTAATAAAGAGTCACCTAAATGATTCCTGTGTTCTTTATATTCTTCTAAACATTCTACTCCTAAAGACATGTTATTTCTCCACTTGGAAATTCTATAATTAAATTATACAGTAGGAATTAAAATAATTCAAAAAGTGCCAAGACTTTTAATCCTGGCACAATCTTTATTAATAGTTGTTTCGCTATTGGTCCGAACGTAAAGCGTATACTGGATCTTTCTTTGCTGCTAGCTGTGATGGAATTAAACCGGAAAGCATGCTTAAGCCAATTGCGAGAGCGAACATTAGAAGTACATGCCACCAAAGTAGAGATGCGATGTTTACAATCTGGAATCTTTGGTATACTACTACATTGATTGGCAATGATATTATCCAAGCCAAGAATACACCCACAATTCCAGACAGGAATCCTTCTATTAAAGTCTCACTATTGAAGATGTTTGCAATATCTCTCTTTCTAGCGCCAATTGCACGAAGAACACCAATTTCTCTTGTTCTTTCTACAACGGATGTGTATGTGATAATTGCTATCATGATAGATGAAACAACTAATGAAATAGCAGAGAAACCTACAAGTACGTATGTAATAGCATTAATGATTTGCTTAATTGCATTCATTAATATGCTAATTGTATCTTGGTAATTCAATGTCTTCTTTTCTTCCGTTCCGCTAGAGTTTTTATAATTTTCAAACATTTGCAAAATATTTGCTTTGCCTTCTAATGAGAAAGCGTAAACATAGATTGATTTTGGTGTCTCATAGTCTACCCAACCTAAGTCTGCAAGATATTCTTTTGCAAATTCTCTAAAGTCTTTATTGTTTATAGTTTGTTCGTTTGAATAATTCTCTGAACCTATGACAATTTTACCTACTGTACCGGAGACTTTTCCTGTTTCCTCATCTACAGTTATATTTTTCATTTGATAATCATATACAGCACTTTCAGCATTCATTTTATTAATGTAGTTTGTTAATGCTTTTGTATAACCCATGTTTTTCTTGATTACACCATTTGTTATACCTGGCTTTAATCTTACAATACCGCAGATTCTAAGATTTGCACCATTCTCTACTACATTTTCAAATTCTCCGATAACACCATTTTCACTTGTGTAATAATCTGTATCTGAAATCTTGTATGAATTTGTGGCGTCATCAAATTTACAAGCATAATAACTTTCAAAGCTGCCATCACTCTTTTCGAAGAAGAATGCGGATTGAGGCAAGACTTTATATGTCATTTGAAGCAAATCAGTGATTTGATATGTGAATAAGTTGCCACTAAAAGCACTGCCCAATTGTTTTGGATTTCTTAAACCAGTTGCAAGTGCCATAGTATCATCAATCTCATTGTTTTCATTAACAACTAAAACAACTTCAAATGGATTATCTGCTGTTCCTGTCGAACTATTGCTTGGCCAATGACCAGCAACAACGTCATATTGTCTTTCTAGTAATTCTTGATTATCTATAAGTTCATCCCAAGGAACCATAGAATCCAAACTTATACCAAGAGAATTGATATATCCCATTGCTTGTCCGCCAATAGAACCCATTGAATTTAACATACCTTCAACGTTATCTGTGAAAGGATTGGTTAAGAAATATTGATCGGTATGAACCAATTTGCCATCTACCACATCATAGTCTGAGAAAATGTTAACTCTTTGGCCGTAGTTGTATCTTAAGATACCATCTTTTGAATTGAAATTTTTATCAAAGTATCTCTTAATATCAGCCAAGTCATTCTTTTCGCTCATAACTTCGGTAACATACTCCATCAAGTTTCCTAAAACTTTTCTTTCATATACTTCTTTATCATTAGCATCGTGAATATCACTTGTTGAACTACTATTTGCTAAAATATCAAACATTCTGCTCATATCCAAGCTTGCTTCTTCAATAACCATAGGATAATCTGCAAGAGCACTCTCTTCAACTTGAAGAATATATGACTTTGCACCAGTAGATAATGCAAGAACCAATGTCATACCTATAATACCAATGGAACCAGCAAATGTAGTTGCAATAGTTCTCATCTTCTTTGTATAAAGGTTAGCAAGGGAAAGCATAAATCCAGATTTCCACTTCATCTTTGCTTTCTTAGTCTTTGGTTTTTCTTCTGCAGGTTGTTCTTCTGTGCTGTCTTGTGGTACTTCTGCATTAGAGATGTCATCTATCTTGCTTACATCTACTCCATGTGCTTCCAAGTCTTCAACCTTTTCGATTTGTTCAACCAAATCCAATGTTTCGCCTTCTTCTACTGGGTTGGAGTCTGTTTGGATTTCACCATCTTTAATCTCAATAATTCTTGTAGCATATTTGTAAGCCAACTCTGGATTATGTGTAACCATAATAACAAGATGTTCTTTAGATATGTCTTTAAGAATATCCATAACCATTACACTCGCTTCTGAGTCTATTGCTCCAGTTGGTACGTCTGCAAGAATAATATCTGGATTGTTAACTAATGCTCTTGCAATAGCAACTCTTTGCATTTGACCACCAGAAAGAGTGTTTGGACGTTTTCTTATTTGACTTAAAAGACCAACTTGAGCCAATGCATGTTTGACTCTTTCTTTTCTTTCTTCTTTTGGTACACCTGAAATAGTTAAAGCAAGTTCAACGTTAGATCCAACTCTTTGGTGTTGAATTAAGTTGTATGTTTGGAAAACAAATCCAATTTTATGATTTCTATATGTATCCCAATCTCTATCTTTATATTGTTTGGTTGAAACACCGTCTATTATAAGATCTCCGCTTGTATAATGGTCTAATCCACCGATGATGTTCAACAATGTTGTCTTACCACATCCGGAAGGTCCTAAGATTGCAACGAATTCACGTTTTCTAAAACTTAGTGTGATTCCTTTTAAGGCTTGTGTAGTCATTTTTTCAACTACATAATCCTTCTTAATATCATGTAATTCTAACATATTGTCCTCTTCAGTTTATTTATTTCCCTTATCAAAAAGACTTGTATATTATACCAAAGAAATACTATGATTGGCAAGAAACAAAAAATACATAGTATTTTTAAGGAAAAAATGACCCTGGGGAACAACAAAAAAGTGGTTAAAAATCACTTCTTAACCACTAATTTGATATGTTAATTTTTAATTAAAATTGATAGATTTTGCTATATTTTTTATTGAGATAATCAAGGAATGGTTTTGGTGTTAAAGCTTCGCCTGTTATGTCTTTTATCCATTCTTTTGGCATTAACTCATTTGCTTTCTTAAAGACATTTTCTCTCATCCAATTATTAATTGTTGTGAAGTCTCCTGTTTCAATTGCCTTGTCTAAATCAAACTCTTTTCTCATTCTTAAGACATACATTGCATTGTAGCAGTTGCCAATTTGATATGATGGGAAGTAACCGAAGTTATGTGCCCAGTGTACATCCTGTAAAACTCCTTCCTTATCTGATGGAACGTCTATTCCTAAATATTCTTTATATAGTGCATTCCACTTTGCAGGAACATCTTCCATAGCAATTAGACCATTGCAAATAAGTTTTTCCATCTCATATCTAATAAGAACATGCAATCCGTATGTAACTTCATCTGCTTCTGTTCTAATTAAGGATGGTTCAACAATATTTACGCCTTCATATAATTCTTGCTCGGATACGTCTGGGAATTCCTCTGCAAAGATTTCTTTGAACTTAGGATAGATAAGGTGAATATATTCTTTACTTCTTCCAATGACATTTTCATAGAATCTAGATACAGACTCATGCATTCCGTTTGTGACTTCATCATTGATATAATGTTCAAAATCTTCTTTTCTTTCATTTTGCATAAAGATAGCATGTCCACCCTCATGAATTATTGAAAAGATGTTGGATAAAACCATGTCTTCATAATAATGTGTT
>CAMVBZ010000102.1 GCA_947165815.1 uncultured Clostridia bacterium | reverse complement strand
GAAAGAAGGAGACACCGTTGAAATAGGCGATGTTGAATTTGAGTGGGTTGAATAAAAAGTTTTAAATTATTTCTAAAAATATTACTTTATTTTTAAAATGTTGTTATAATAGAGAAAAATAAAAATCAGGAGATATAGTTTTATGTCAAAAATTGATTTAACAAAATATGGTATTACAGGTACAACCGAAATAGTTTACAACCCATCCTATGAACAATTATTTGAAGAAGAAATGAAACCAGGTCTAACTGGTTATGACGTTGGTCAAGTTAGTGAACTTGGAGCTGTTAACGTTATGACAGGTGTTTATACTGGTCGTTCTCCTAAAGACAAATATATCGTTATGGATAAGAACTCAAAGGACACAGTTTGGTGGACAACCGAAGGTTACAAGAATGATAACCATCCAATGAGTGAAGATACATGGAAGGCAATGAAGGATCTTGCTATTAAAGAATTGTGCAATAAGAGATTATTTGTTGTAGATTCATATTGTGGTGCTAATAAAGACACACGTATGGCAGTTCGTTTCATCGTTGAAGTAGCTTGGCAAGCACATTTCATTAAGAATATGTTCATTATGCCAACAGAAGAAGAATTAAAGACATATGAACCAGACTTCGTTGTATACAACGCATCTAAGGCAAAAGTAGAGAACTATAAAGAATATGGATTAAATTCTGAAACATGTGTAGCATTCAACATCACAAGCCGTGAACAAGTTATCTTAAATACTTGGTATGGTGGAGAAATGAAGAAAGGTATGTTCTCAATGATGAATTACTATCTCCCACTTAAGGGAATAGCAGCAATGCACTGTTCAGCAAATACAGATTTGGATGGAAAGAATACAGCAATATTCTTCGGACTTTCTGGAACAGGTAAGACAACACTTTCTACAGATCCAAAACGTTTATTAATTGGTGATGATGAACATGGTTGGGATGATAACGGTGTCTTCAATTTTGAAGGTGGTTGCTATGCAAAAGTTATCAATTTGGATAAAGATTCCGAACCAGATATCTACAACGCAATTAAGAGAAATGCTCTTCTAGAAAACGTAACATTAGACAAAGATGGAAAGATAGACTTTGCAGATAAATCTGTAACAGAGAATACTCGTGTATCATATCCTATTACACACATTAAGAACATAGTACGTCCTATCTCAGCTGCACCAGCTGCAAATAACGTAATATTCTTATCTGCAGATGCATTTGGTGTATTACCACCAGTATCCATCTTAACACCAGAACAAACTCAATATTATTTCCTTTCTGGCTTCACAGCAAAACTTGCAGGAACAGAAAGAGGTATTACAGAACCAACACCAACATTTAGTGCATGTTTCGGACAAGCTTTCTTGGAATTACATCCAACAAAGTATGCAGAAGAATTAGTAAAGAGAATGAAACAAAGTGGTGCAAAAGCATATCTTGTTAATACAGGTTGGAATGGAACAGGCAAGAGAATCTCAATTAAAGATACACGTGGAATTATAGACGCAATCTTAAACGGAGACATTAAGGGTGTTCCAACAAAGAAGATTCCATACTTCAACTTTGAAATCCCAACAGTATTAAAGGGTGTTGCAACTGAAATCTTAGATCCAAAAGATACATATGCAAATCCAGATGAATGGGATGCAAAAGCAAAAGACTTGGCTTCAAGATTCATTAAGAACTTTGAAAAATATACAACAAACGCAGCTGGAAAAGCACTTGTTAAAGCTGGACCACAATTATAATTTTATAATCAAACTAAAAGCATAAAGAGGTGAGGAGAAATCTTCATCTCTTTTTAATATTGAAATACAATTTCAAAAATGATAATATTTAGTTAATGAAGACATTAATATTTGGGGGTTCTTTCGACCCTCCACACATAGAACATATAGAACTTTGTAAAGAGGCTATCCGGACATATAAACCAGATAGACTTGTAATAGTTCCAACTTGTTATCCTCCATACAAAAGTAAAGGCTATTTATCCTTTGAACATCGTGTAGAGCTTTCTAAGATTGCTTTTGGTAGTCTTTGTAAGGAAGTCATAGTAGATACAATAGAAAAGGATATGCAAGGCGAGAACTATACTGCAAATTATCTTCCACTACTAAAAGAAAAGTATGGAGATATTATGTATATAATAGGTGGAGATTCATTAGAGAGATTCCGTACATGGTACAAACCGGAGGAGATAGTAAAAATCTGTCCTTTAATTGTTGTACCTAGAAACCATTACCAAGATGTAAATACTCTAATAGAAAAATACAAGAAAGAGATTGGTGGAGAGTATTATGTTCTAAATTATTTTGGAGACCATTGTTCTTCCACAATAATAAGAGCAAAATTACTTCTAAATTTAGATCCAGGACAAGATATATCCGAGGGTGTACTTAATTATATTAAGAAGAATAATCTTTTTGATGATTATGATGCTGTTTTAGAGCAATTACATTCATATCAAACAGAGGACTTATTTAACCATTCTTTACACGTTGCACTTATGGCTGTGACACTTAATACAAGAGGAGATTTAAGATTAGACTTCACAAAAGTATTCTTATCCGGATTGCTCCATGACAACGCCAAACAAAGAAAGAGTTTGGACGGATTAGATATTCCAGAAGATGCAGTTGGATCTCCTGTATTACACCAATTCTTAGGGGCAGAAAAAGCCAAGAGAGATTTTGGTATAAAAGACGAAGATATTCTAAATGGTATTAAATATCATACAAGTGCCAAGGCAAATATGACTATATTTGAAAAACTTATATACACAGCAGATTCCGTTTCGGAAGATAGGATGTATGAGCCAATACCAAAGATAAGAGAAATAGCACTAAAAGACTTTAATTTAGGCTTCTTAACAGTACTTAAGCACACATATTTTTCTATAATTGAAAGGGGATTGCCTATGTACAAATTGACACAAGAAGCGTATGATTATTATAAGGAACAAATGGAAGATATTCCATTGATATAATATAAAGTGAGGAACAATTAATGACAACAGAAGAATTAAGAGACAAGATTTGTGAAATCTTAGATGCAAACAAAGCAGAAAGTATCAAGATTATTGATTTTGAAAATGAATCATCCGTAGCAGACTATTTTGTAATTTGCACAGCAAAAGGATTACCACATTTAAAGTCATTAGCAGAAGAATTGGATGAAAAGATGGACAAAGAGTATGGAGTTACACCAATACATTCAGAAGGTATGAGAGGTTCTAAATGGGCACTCATAGACTATGGCGAAGTAATTGTCCACATTTTTGAAGAGAACACACGTATGTACTATTCTATTGAAACCCTTTGGGGCAATGGAAAGAACGTAACAGATTACGTACCAAAGAAATAGAGGTTTTATATGATGACAGAATTAGAGGCATTAAAATCGAGGCATAGTGTCCGTCAGTATAAAGAAGATGCTGTTCCAGAAGAATCTATAAAAATTCTTCAAGACGAAATAGCAAAAATTAATAAAGAACAAAATTTAAATTTCCAATTAGTTGTAAACGATCCTAACACATTTACGAATTTCTTAGCACATTATGGCAATTTCACTGGTGTTAGAAACTACTTAGCAATTATTGGAAAGAAAGATAGAGATGTAGATGTAGGATATTATACAGAGAAACTTGTATTGTTAATACAAGCACTAGGAATGAATTCATGTATATGTGCATCTTCATTTAGCAAATCCAAAGCACTAGTTACTGTTGGAAAGGACGAAAGGTTCTATCTAGGAGTATGTTTTGGATATGGCGTAAAACAGGGCGTAGACCACAAAAACAAGCCAGTTGAAACTTTATTCGAAGTTGAAAGTGGAGAAGCTCCAGAGTGGTTTAAAAAGGGTATGGAGGCAGCTTTAATGGCTCCAACGGCATTAAACCAACAAAAATTCAAGATAACACTTAAAGAAAATGGAAAATGCAAGGCAATATCCAAGTTTGGACCATGTTCTAAAATGGATCTTGGAATTGTAATGTATAACTTCGAGGTTGGTGCAGGAAAAGAAAACGTTATTTGGGA
>CAMVBZ010000101.1 GCA_947165815.1 uncultured Clostridia bacterium | reverse complement strand
GTCACGATCCCAGCATTTATATCATTTCTTGTTGTTGTTAATGTATAACATTTCCATCTTGCCTCAAGTATAATATGTTTAATCCAATTTGAATCAATATTTGAGACTCTCTGATTTCCCAAATACCATCCATCAAATGTATATGTATCTCTTGTTGGATTATATAATGTAATATTGCCATTTTCTATAGCATATGAACTTGGATTTCTAGAATCATTTTCTCCTTCATTTAAATCATAAGTTATACTAAAAAAATCCCACTTTGCCTCAAGTGTATAATTCCTATTTGGCATAGTAAATGTATAAACAGCATTTGGAGTTACCAGTTCATTATTTTCATCATACCATCCTAGGAATCTTGTATCCGTATAAGAAATAGCTGCTATTGTTGCTGACTCTGTATAATACTTATTTGTCTTATCTTTTACAAGATAATTGGCTGGAGTATCTCTTCTTATTACAACCTTCCCATCACTTTCATTATTGGAGATAACCTCTAAATTATAATACTTATATTTTATCCTTGCTTCTAAAGTTATATCTTCATCCGTTTGAGATCCCCTTCCTATTGATGTATCTAGCCTTGAGAGTGATTCTTGCATCTCATTAGTTCTTGGATTATATAGTGTATAGTAAATGTTTAATGTTACACTTTGAACAAATATTGCATCAAAAGTCATTTCTGGTTCTAAATTAACATTCGTTATTAGGTTTCCAAATTGATCAAATACCTTTGTCCCCTTGTAAGACCATCCTTTGAAATTGTAATTGGCTTTAGATACATTAAAGAAGAATGAATTGGCATTAAGTGTTGTTATTTGTTTTGAACTTGTATTTGAAGATGTTGAACCGCCATTAAGATTAAAGGAAATTAATGCTCCCTTTCTTCGTGAGGCAAATTGTGCTGTATATGTTGCATCTGAGGCAACTGCATTAACTGCTGGTGTCCATGTGGTAAATTCGTAAACATAAGAATCATCTTCTAATTTTGTTGGTGTTTGTCCATCAAATGTTGGAGTTGTGCCATATGCGACATCTCTATCCGTTTCTAAAACTGTACCATCCCAATTCTTCCAAGTAATAGTATATGATTTTAACGAACTCGCAAATTGTGCTGTATATGTTGTGTTGCCATTTACGGCACTAATTGATGGAGACCATCCTTCAAATGTATATGTATATTGTGCAGTATTTTGTTTTGTGGGTGTATTTCCATTATATGAAGGAAAACTTCCGTTGGTGACGTTGTAATCTGTTTCTAAAATTGTCCCATCCCAATTTTTCCAAGTTATGACATAAGAATCAGCATTATCTCTATTTGAATTATCTGTGGGTATAGAATTATTTTGTGAACCACCTTCTGTCTTCGAGCATCCAAATAATGTTAGGCTAAAAATAAACACAAAAATCAACAAAATAAACACAATATTCTTCTTCATTTTTATCTCTCCAGTTTTGTTAAAAAATATTATTTTTCAACAATCCACATATTTCCACTAAATATCATTATTGCTTGTTGTTGTTGTTTATGTCAAGACATAAAACCTCAAAAATACCTAAAAAACCTTAAAAAAGTGTTTTTACAAATAAAAAGTTTTACACATTATGATTTCCTTTTATTTGATTAATTCTTTAGTATTCTTTATAAATATAGTTTATAAAATTGGTTGCCAAGTAAAAATTATGGTGCTAGAATAACCGAAACAAAAATCTTGAAAGGAGGAACGAGTCATGAACTATCACTTGTGTGAAGAAGATGTACCTTATCGAAGTTGTTTGACTTGTTCACTCAACTTTTAAACATTTATCTTCTTTATAGATAATCCCTGACTTTACTTTTAACCATGAAGGAAAGAATTCTTGAACTTTTGAAAGAAGGCAATTATTCTCTTGCTGCAGAAGAACTATCTACACTAAACGCAAGATTTGCCGCTTCTATTCTTGAAGAACTAGAAGACAAAGACCTAATCCCACTTTGTAAGGAACTTGAAAGCGAATTCCTTGCAGATGTTCTTATTGAATTAGAACCAGATACCAAGCAAAAAATTATTGATAGCTTGAATACTGAAGAATTAGATGAATTCTTGGAAGAAGTTGATGCCGAAGATAAGGTTGACATCATCGAAGACTTGCCAGAAAAGACTGCCTTAAAAATTGTAGACTATGAAGAAATAAACCTCCTCCTTAAAGAAAAGAACTTCACTACACTTAAACCACTTCTTGCTTCCATGAACGAGAATGACCTTGCAGATATCTTTGAAAACACTCCTCCAGAAGATATGCCTATTCTATTTAGACTTCTTCCTAAGGATGCTGCAGCCGAGGCTTTCGTTGAAATGGATTCAGATACGCAAGAAGAGTTACTTAATAGATTAACAGACCAAGAATTGAAAGAAGTTACAGACGAGATGTTCGTTGACGATATGGCAGATATCGTAGAAGAAATGCCATCCAATGTTGTAAAAAGACTTCTTGCAAAAATAGATCCAGCAAAGAGAAAATACTTAAACCAAATTCTTAAGTACCCAGAAGATAGTGCTGGTTCTATCATGACGGTTGAGTACATGTACTTCTACCCAGACCAAACAGTAGAAACTGCATTTGCAAAAATTAGGAAGAATGCTATTAACAAGGAAACAATTTATACCTGTTACGTTGTAGATAGAACAAATAAATTACTTGGTCTTGTATCTGCTAAAGATTTAATGCTTGCCTCTCCAGAAACATTAATTGGAGATTTGATGGAAGAAAATGTCATTTATGCACATACCACAGATGACCAAGAAGATGTTTCAAGAAAACTTGCAGAATATGGCTTCCTTGCTATTCCTGTTGTAGATGATGAAAACAGATTAGTTGGTATTGTTACTGTAGACGATGCTATCGATGTTTTACAAGAAGAAAACACGGAAGATATTGAAAAAATGAACGCTATCCACCATAGTGATAAACCATACCTTAAAACAAGTGTTTTCGGTATTTGGAGAAACAGAATCCCTTGGTTGCTCGTTCTTTTAGTTAGTGCAACATTTACAGGTCTTATTATAAATAAGTATGAGGCAAAATTAAGTGCAATTAGTGCCGTATTATTTGCATGTGTACCTATGATTATGGATACTGGTGGTAATGCTGGTTCACAAGCATCTGTTACAGTTATTCGTTCTTTAGCATTAGGTGAAGTTGAAACTAGAGATGTGTTTAAAGTCCTGTGGAAAGAAATACGAGTTTCTATTCTTCTAGGCGCAACCCTTGCTGTAGCTTGTTTTGCAAAGTTAATGCTCCTTGATAATCTTGCGTTTGGATATCATGACTACACACCAGTTCGTTGTGCAATAGTTTCTTTAGCACTATTCATTACAGTTGTTATTGCAAAGATAGTTGGTTGTTTGCTTCCATTACTTGCAAAGAAAGCAAAGTTAGACCCTGCTGTTGTTGCTAGCCCATTCATTACAACTATAGTAGATGCTCTATCTCTAATCATTTATTGTTCTATTGCCGTTGCATTATTATCTTAATGAATATACAATATTCACGAGGCAATTATGGAAGAATTAGATTTAAAAAGCAAAGATGTAAATGTAGACAAGTTAATTAAAGCTAGAGAGAAAGGCATTGTTGGAACAAGTGTCGTTGGCATTAGCGGCAACGTTGTTTTGGTCGCCATAAAGGCTGTTATAGGATTTTTAGCTGGATCCGTTGCAATTATAATGGACGCCTTGAACAACTTAACAGACGCCCTCTCATCTATTATAACCATTATTGGAACAAAACTTTCAAACAAGAAACCAGATAGAAAACATCCTTATGGGCATGGAAGAATTGAATACCTTACTTCCACCATTATAGGTGCCATTATTTTATTTGCTGGTGGCATGGCAATTTATGAGTCTATAGTTTCTATTATTGAATACTTTAATACCAAGGTATTGCCATCTTACACTGTAATATCTCTTGTTATAATTGGCGTTGCTATTTTTATAAAACTCGGCCTTGGCATATTCTATAGAATTCAAGCAAAGAAACTTAATAGTGACACTCTAAAAGCAAGTGGAATGGATGCCCTATTTGATGCTATCCTTTC
>CAMVBZ010000100.1 GCA_947165815.1 uncultured Clostridia bacterium | reverse complement strand
GCTAAAATCAGAAGGATTAGTCAAACAATTAGTGGTTTGATCTATTAATTTAAGGATACAAGAATATTTTGATAAGGAATCCTCGGTTGGGAAAGAAGAGTCGTATATTATCCCGAAGAAGTTGTATTCACCTTGTTCTTTTTGTGCCCTTTCTACAAACCCTAATTTCTTTAAATTATTTAAAGAAGGTTCATTGTTATACTGCACAACAGCACATAGCGTACAAGGCTTTATATATTCCTTTGCCCACTCTATAACTTTTTGACAAATATCCCTTCCATATCCTCTCTTTCTGTACTTTTCATCTACCATTATTCCAGAGAATTCTAGGAATTGTCCTTCGTCTTTGCTGCCACCACATATATCTCTAAGCATATTGCCATATTCTCTATCTGCATCTATTCCACAGGTTGCTGCAATTTTGCCATCTATTATGCGTGCATACATGAATCCGTGTGTGAGAATATACTCTAGCTCGTCTGGTTTGTAATTTAGGAAGAATTTTATGTCTTTTAATGACTGTCTGTTTCTTTCTAAGAACTCCATTGTGGCATCATAATCATCTTCTTCTAATTGTGCATAGCCATCCTGTATTTCTTCTATCTTAGGAGAGGCAAATACTCTGCCAAGTTCTCCTCTATATTTGTGGTCTATAATTGCATATGTTACAAACATATGATCTGGGTTGTAACTGAGCTTGGATTTTCTCAATCCCTCAATTCCCATATCTTCTTGCCTATTAATATAATTGCAATCATAGAGATATTCTTTTGCAAAGGTTCTTGCAAGGTATGTGTAACTGCCTTCATAATTAATGTCTGCTTTTTCATACATAACTATTGCATTGTTACTAGACATTATCTCGGCTATTGTTACACCAACTATTTTGCCTTCTACAAAAAGTATTGCACTTATTAAGTTTCCCTTTTCAACCTCATCTAACATCTGAACAAGTCTAGATATTTCTTCATCTAAGTCATAGTTAACTAAGGTGTCTTGGCTTACTTCTTTGTCTATTACCCAAGCAGATGCAAACTTCATTACATCTTCCCTGTATTTACTTTCATATGGGACAAGAGTTGCATTTGGATATAACTTACTAAACTTTGCTATATGATTCCTCTTGCCATGATATTTCTTGCCAACCATATCCACAAAATCTTTTGCTTTGTATATGTATTCACTTTCAGATGGATAAGACTTAATTGCGTACCTTTCCTTGTCTAATTGGTTTACATCTTCTTCTCTTGCAAAAAATATTGCTTCGTTCTCTGGAATAACTTTAATTGCCTCTGCAAATGAACCATATGTTAGTGGTGCCCAGTTCACAGGATCATCACTTTCATAGTACGCTCTAAGATACAATGTATTCTCATTTATGCAATACTCATAATCCCTAAACCACGCTATAAACGCACAAAATGAGTATATTGAACCCTCATATTTGTTATCTTTTATCCATTTGTTAATGAATTCAAAGGCAGTGCTATCTAACTTTTTATATTTCATTTATTTCTTGTTTTTCTTATCTTCTTTTGAGTGTGAATGTACTTCATACATTAAGCTTGGGCACTTCTCTCTAAGTGCTGCATAGAAAGCATCAAAATACTTTTTGTTAATGTTTAACACATACTCACTATATTTTTGTACATCTCCTTCTTCTTTCATAAGAACCAAGGTGTACTCATCTAAAATTCTGTTGTATCTAATTTCAATTACGTGCTCATAGTCTACACTCTCAGGAATTAAGAATAGTATGGAAAACTTCTTCTTCCCAACAATATAACCACTAGCAAGCAACACATATAAAGCAAGAATGAGTATTAATGCTAATACTGCAAGAGATGTTGCATATAGTGCCTCATTCCCACCAGACTTTAAGACTCCAGTTAAGAATAGTATTTCAATTATCATGGATATAAATGAACCAACTATAACAACACAAAATAGTGCTGTCTTAAGTTTCCCAAAATACATCCTATAAAAATTCTTATTCTTGTCCATTGTCCTTATTTGTTTCCTCTACACTTTCCTCTGGTGTCTCTTGAGGTATTTCCTCAACTTGCTCTTGTGTTTCTTTTCTATATCCGTACTCAGTTGTGTCTATAACAGTACTTGCATCTGTATAGAATTTGAGTCCTTTTACTTTGTAATATCCAACTAACTCTATTGCTCTGAACAAGACATAATATAATGAAGGTGTAATGATAAATATTAATCCGTATGTTGGAAGAGCAAGAGCCGAGTTGATTCCATATGCAATAACAAATGTAAAGATAAATCCTTGCATCATACCTCTAGATTCAATCTTGAGATATGGCATACTCTTCTTAAATGCAACAAGTGGTTTTTCCTCTGGATGATTTAACATTCTTGGCATCCATCCTGCTGTTAAAAGTTGTCTAAATGAAAGAACAAGCAAAGCAAGGAGTAAGATTATTGGCATAACAAAAATACCAATAACTTGTCTTAATCCCCAACCAAGTGCAATTAGAATAACTACAAAGATTAAGTCTATTGGGAATAACACTAACATCTTACTTGCAGAATATTCTGCAGACTTCTTTAGGTTAATAATAAAGGATGAAGCAAATGGCATCTTCATATTAGAAGACATCAAATTGTTAATGATATATCCTAAAGGATATAAACATAATCCAGAAAGGAATGAATACAAGAAATAAACACCAATAGGTATTAATAAACTTGCAAGTATTCCAACAGGATGATCTACAACTGCCCTAACATACATTTCGCCAGAGTTTACAATCTGTCCCATTACGCCTCTTAACCCTATATCACCTCTAAGATATTCATGAATCTTATTGAATATTGGGTCTATTATCTCTGCCATATCTGCATATGTCATGGCATGTTTATAAACTGGCACCACAATTGCTGCTGTTAATCCTGCAACAATAGCAAAGCACAACAAAAGATATATAAATATCTTTATAATGTACTGTGGGTGCGAGAATAATATTGAAATCGAATGCTTAAATTCCATACTACACCTTCTTTGTTCCTATTTTAAAGCATCTAATTGTTCTTTAATCTTTTTGTATTTATCTTGAGCTGCTTCTAATTTTGCCTTTTCTGTATCTATAACCTTTTGTGGTGCACGTGCTACAAATGAAGGATTCTTTAGAAGATTTTCGGAGTGTGCGATGTCTCCCTCTGCTTGAGCAAGTTCTTTTTCAAGTCTTTCTTTCTCTTTTGCAGGATCTACAAGTTCTCCCATAGGAATGTATACTTGTGCAAGAGATGTAACAAGTGCTATTGCACCCTTGTCTGCTTCTTCTGCACTTCCTATGTACTTAACACTCTCTACACCAGCAAGTTTGTCTAGATATGTTTCGAATTTCTTAAATAAATCGTTGCTTGCTGTTAATACTTGGATGTGTATCTTCTTTGAAGGTACAACATTCATGCTTGCTCTTGTATTTCTAATTGAAGTTACGAGTTCTATCATGTCCTCAAATGCCTTCTCTTCTTTGTAGTAATTGTACTTTCTGTTGAAGGATGGCCAATCTTGAACCATAATAGCATCTCCTTTCTTATGATACTTGGAGTAAATCTCTTCTGTAATGAAAGGAATAATTGGATGTAACAATTTTAAAATTGTTGTTAATACGTAAGTAAGCATTGAAATTGCATGCTTTCTTTGGTTTTCATCATTTGAATAAAGTGATGTCTTGGATACTTCAATATACCAATCACAGAACTCAGACCATGTGAAATCATAAAGTTTAGCTGCCGCAACACCAAAGTCATACTTGTTGAGGTTAATTGTAACTTCTTTTATAACAGAGTTAAGTCTTGTTAAAATCCACTTGTCTGCAACATTAAGTCTTGAAGGAATAACATCTAACTCATCTCCCTTCTTAATGTTCATAATAACAAATCTAGATGCATTCCAAAGTTTATTACAGAAGTTTCTGCAACTTTCTAATTTCTCTTTGCTAAATCTTGTATCACTACCTGGAGCAATATTAATTGTTAATGAGAATCTCAATGCATCTGCGCCATATTTGTCTATTAATTCCAATGGGTCTATTCCATTTCCTAAAGACTTGGACATCTTTCTGCCCTTTTAGATCGGAAGAGCACACGTCTGAACTCCAGTCACACGCTCGAATCTCG
>CAMVBZ010000099.1 GCA_947165815.1 uncultured Clostridia bacterium | reverse complement strand
ATCACTTGTTTGAACTGTATAAGATTCGAGTTCAACTGCTGCTTTAGCTGTCTTTAATTCTGCTGCTGCTGTTGCATATGTCTTTCCAGCAACTTCTGTTGCATCTCTTGTTGTCTTTGCTAATGCATATGCATTGTCTGCATCTTTTTCTGCTTCTTCAAGAGCTTCTGCTTTTTCATCTTCATCTGTTAATGCTTCTGCTGCTGCAATTGCATTCTCATAGTCTGAATCTGCATCTGCGATATCTTCGTCATATTTTGCGATAGCTGCTGCATATGTTGTCTTGAAAGCATCATCGAGAGCTTTAATGTCTGCATCATAATCTTCATATGTGCTTTCCCAAGCTGCTTGAATTGCTGCTGCCTTTGGAGCAAGTTCATCAATGATTTCTTGGTCAAGGTCAAGACGATATGATTGCATACCCTTAATTGGTAATGAATAGAATGTTGATGCTCCATCATATGATGGGTCTGATAATACGTACATTGAGAAGAGAACGTCATCGATTGTTACAGGTTTTCCATCACTGAAATAAACTGTCTTATCGCCACTTCTAATTGTAATGTCATAATAAACGGAATTATCAGCATTCTTTGTGACTGTTACGTTACCTAAGCCGTAGTATGTATAATCTTTTCCATTGTACTTGATTGTTTCACCATCAATTCCCTTGTAAACGATAGCACCTTGACGGTCAGCTGCTAATAAGCCGATTTGTGTCAATGTCCAAACATCTTGGTCGTATGCTGTTTCAGAGAAGAATGGGCTGAACTTGTTAGAGAAAAGGTCATAACCAACGACTAAAGTATCTCTGCCTTGTTGTTGTTGATCTTGTTTTTTCTTCTTGTTACATGCAACCATGCCGAGTGATAATACTACGACAAGAACTGCGATGATTAAAGAAAACCAAACTTTCTTCTTCATATTCTTTTGTCCTCCATAAAGATTTTTTGTTTTAAAATACGATTTTTTGCTACAACTATATATACATATAGTAATATGGGTACAAGTTTAACCACCCCCGTATACTTTGTCAATTTTTTGTAAATTATATAAAACCTAGAAATTGTGTAGAAAAACTAATAAAAATAACAATATATTCCATAACAAAAAAAAGATTTTTCCATATTTTGTGTTTTACTTTAGTGAAATAAAGCGCTAAATTTTTTTGAGAAAACTTAAAAATAAGTTAAAAATTTTTATTTAGTTAAATAAGATACCAAAAATAAAAAGACAAATTTTATAAAAATTGTCGCAAATCTTACTCTTTTTGAGATGGACCTGCTGCTATAGCATTTACCTTTGTCATATTAACATTTACAAACTCAGCAAGATATAAAAGCACGCAAAGTGGAGAGCAAACCACACCCACCATATCAAATCCTTGTATGCCGGATTTTGCTGTGTAAACTATCATACCAATTGTACTTGCAAGCGTTAAAATTATTCCTATTACACAACCAACTCTAGAGTATGTGAATATCATTGTTTTAGCTTCTTCTCTAAATGGTGGTTTTTTTGTAATGGTTTTATAAGATCCAAAAATGAGTACTAAAACTGCAAAACCTTGTACTACAAAAGGAAGTGTGAAATATAGTTGTTTTGTTATGTTACATTGGAAACAAAGTGGAAGAATAAATGCTGCAATTATGAGCACTGTTAGGGCTATGAAAGAAATCCTAAACATATTATGCATTTCTGGCTTTTCTAAAACATAATGCTTGCCCATATAAACAACGTCTGTACGGACTTTGCCACTAGCATCTACATAATCTATATTTTTATAATCTTCTTGAATTCGTTTCTTGTTCATAATCTTAATTCCTATATGAATGAATTGGTGCTGGGATATGTCCTCCTCTGTCTATGAATGCATCTGCGTTTCCGTTTCCAATATTCATAATTGGAGCACGTCCCATAAGACCACCAAACTCAACTTCTCCTTCTTCCTTTCCTATGACAGGTATGATTCTAACTGCTGTTGTTTTTCCATTTATAACACCAATTGCTGCCTCGTCTGCAATAATTGCCGCAATAGTCTTTGCACTAGTGCTTCCAGGTATAGCAATCATATCTAATCCTACAGAACAAACAGATGTCATGGCTTCTAGTTTATCCATGCCTAATGCACCAGATTTAACTGCACGAATCATGCCAATATCTTCTGATACAGGTATAAATGCTCCAGATAATCCTCCAACCCTAGAACTTGCCATAGAACCACCTTTTTTGACTGCGTCATTTAGCATAGCTAAACATGCCGTGGTTCCATGAGCACCTACAGATGAAAGTCCCATTTCTTCAAGCACTTCTCCAACACTATCTCCAACTTCTGGTGTAGGGGCTAATGAGAGGTCTATAATGCCAAATTCCGCATTAAGTTGCTTTGCTGCTTCTCTTCCAACAAGTTCACCCATTCTAGAAATCTTAAATGCAGTGTTTTTGATGGTCTCTGAAAGAACTGAACAGTCTTGCCCTTTTATTCTTTCTATAGCTGCTTTTACAACTCCTGGTCCTGAGATTCCAACATTGATTACGCAATCTCCTTCACTTATTCCATTAAAGGATCCTGCCATGAAAGGATTGTCTTCTACTGCATTTGCAAATACTACTAACTTGGCACAACCAATGCAATTTGCATCTTTTGTTTTCTCTGCTGTTTCTTTTATGATTTCACCCATTAAACGAACAGCGTCCATATTTATTCCTGCTTTTGTGGAACCAACATTTACAGAAGAACATACAACATCCGTCTCACTTAATACCTTTGGTATTGTGTGGATAAATTCTTCTTCTTGCTTTGTCATGCCCTTTTGGACTATTGCAGAATAACCACCAATGAAATTAATGTTTAATTCTTTTGCTGCTTTGTCCATAGCAAGAGCAATCTTTTCATAACCGCCACTTGCTGCACCAATTAAACTTATTGGGCTAACAGATAATCTCTTATTAACAATTGGAATACCATACTTTGTTTGAATTCCATTTACTATGGACACAAAGTTTTTTGCCTTAGATGTGAGTTTGTCATAGACCTTCCCTGCAGTTCTATCTGCATCATCTGTAATACAATCAAAAAGAGATATATGCATCGTGACAGTTCTAATGTCTAGATGCAAGTCTTTAATCATTGTAATGGTTTGGATTATTTCGTTATGATTTAGCATTTATTACTCCTCAGATTCTATGCATAGAGTTGAAAATATCTTCATGTTGAACTCTAATTTCAACTTTAAATTCTTTTGCAACTACATCTAGTGCTTTAGATAAATCATCTATGGTCTTGCCTTCTCCTATTTCAACAAGCATTATCATGGTAAAATACTCGTTTTGTAATACAGTTTGTGAAATATCTATGATATTTGCATCTTGTTTATATAATGTCATGGAAACGTTTGCAATTATTCCCTTCGTGTCCTTCCCTAATACAGATACTATTGCTCTCATGTAATCCTCCAATTATTGAAACAATGGTGTAGATAAATATCTATCTCCACTATCTGGCAATATAACCACTATATTCTTTCCTTCGTTTTCTTTTCTTAAAGCAAGTTTAATACCTGCTGCAAGTGCTGCTCCAGATGAAATACCAACTAAAACGCCTTCCTTTTTTCCAATGAGTTTTCCATATTCAAAAGCTTCATCGCTCTCTATGCAAATTACTTCGTCATAAATACTTGTATCTAAAACTTCTGGAATAAATCCTGCGCCAATACCTTGAATCTTATGTGGTCCTGCTACACCACCAGATAACACTGGAGAATCTTTTGGTTCTACAGCAACAACTTTTACACTTGGTTTTTTCTCTTTTAAGAACTTACCTGTTCCAGTTATTGTTCCTCCAGTTCCTACACTTGAAACTAAGATATCTACACTACCATTTGTATCTTCAAAGATTTCAGGACCTGTGGTTTCATAATGTATTCTTGGATTTGCTGGATTTACAAATTGTCCTGCAATTATTGAACCTGGGATTTCTTTCTTAAGTTCTTCTGCTTTTGCAATTGCACCCTTCATTCCATCTTTTCCTGGTGTTAAGACAATTTCTGCACCATATGCTGCTATTAGTTGTCTTCTTTCTACACTCATTGTATCTGGCATAACTATAATGGCTTTATATCCTTTTGCAGTTGCAACAGAAGCAATTCCAATACCTGTATTTCCGGATGTTGGTTCTATTATGGTTGCACCTTGTTTGAGCAATCCTTTTTCTTCTGCATCTACAATCATAGAAATAGCAGCTCGGTCTTTAATAGATCCTGTTGGATTAAAATATTCTAATTTTCCAAAAATCTTTGCTTTTAGTCCCAAATCTTGTTCAATATGAACCAATTCAAGCAAAGGTGTTTTACCTATTAATTCAGCTGCGCTTTTATAAACTTTTGCCATATTATGCCTTCTTTATATATAAAACTAATAGCAATATGTTAACT
>CAMVBZ010000098.1 GCA_947165815.1 uncultured Clostridia bacterium | reverse complement strand
ACATCATTTTCACTCATATAAAAATCCCTTTCTTACATATACATACGTATTGCGCATAAATGCACATACAAACTATATTTTATCATAAGTGTTTATGTATATCAATAAAAAGCAAACCGGTATTTTTCGGCATTCTAACAATGTTAATTTTTTGCAAAAAATTATTTTTTTACTATTCTAAACAAGTAAAACCACGTATTTTTTACACTTTTTACTTTGTGTTTATTTTACAATGTTGTCTTAAAAATCATTTTGGTCTATAATTAGTTAAATGCAAGTTTTGAGGTATATGTATGAAAAGAAATGGAATGTGCCCTATATGTTATTTTAAGTCTCTTTTTGTTAAAAAAACTGTAGACGAGATAAAAGATGAACCATATTTAAATAATGGAAGAAGAACTCCGCTAATGGGTTGGTCTACGTGGAATACGTTTGCAAACCATGTGAATGAATATTTAATACTTGAGACAGCAAAAGTAATTGCAGATAGTGGATTAAAAGATGCTGGATACATCTATGTTAATATAGATGACAACTGGCAATGTGGAGAAAGAGATAAAGATGGGAATATGCAAGCGGACTACGCAACATTCCCAAGAGGAATTCCTGCTCTTGCAAAAGATGTAAATGCTCTAGGGCTAAAACTTGGAATATACTCCTCTAATGGTACGCTAACCTGTGAAGATATGCCTGCCGGACTTGGAAACGAGGAAAGAGATGCTCTAACATATGCAAGATGGGGATGTGAATATTTAAAGTATGATTTCTGTCATAACATTAAAATGTCCCCATACGCCCCTATTATATATGGAATTGAAATTACACCAGTTGGGACAAATAAATCCGAAAAATACTTATGTAGCAATGCAAAACTTGAAGGATTTGCAAAGTTTATGTCCTGCAAGAAAGTTGAAGGTGGAACCATTATTTCAGGATTGGATGCTGGAAAAGGAAAAGCTATATTTAATGTATCTGTAAAGGAAGAAGGCGAATATGTAATAACTCTTTTAGTTAGAAAATATGGTAAAAAATATGACAAATACATCACTGTTAAAGTTAATGGAGATGATGGATATTACATAACTTGTCCTGGACAAAAGAAAATAAACACAACGGCAAGATTCCAAACGAAGATTAAACTTAATGCTGGAGACAACAAAATAGAACTATTCAATCCTGTAACAAGCAATATAGTTAGTGCAAAATTACAGTATAAGAAAATGGCATATGCTTTAATTAATGCCTCAAAGCAAGTAGCAATTGAGAATAATACAGATATTAAACCTATAACTTTCTCTATTTGTGAATGGGGATTTAGAAAACCATGGCTATGGGGATATGCTGCTGGAAATATGTGGAGAACCACCCCAGATATTAAGGCATGGTGGCCATGGATGATGTTAATTTATGGAAGAAATGTAAAATTATATAATCATGCTTCCCCATATCATTTCAATGATCCAGATATGCTTGAAGTTGGTAATGGAAAATTATCCTATGACGAGAATATGGCACACTTTGCACTTTGGTGTATGATGGCCTCCCCTCTTGTTCTTGGAAATGATTTAAGAAAAATAACTAAACCAGTTTTGGATATAGTAACTAACAAAGAATTAATTGCGATAGACCAAGACAATCTCTGCAAGCAAGCAAAAAGAATTATAAAAGGGAAAGTTGATGTTCTTGCAAAACCACTTGAAAATGGTATTGCTATTTGTTTCTTTAACAAGTCAAAATCATCAAAGACATTTAAGTTTAACCCAGAGATTTTAATAAAGGATGATTACATTGGTGCAGACAAGTTAGATGGCTATGATATTAAGACTATTGTTGGCGAAATAACAAGTAATAACAAATCAATAAAAGCAACCATACCAGGACATGGTGTTGTAGTATTCAAATACATTAAAAAATAATTATGGCAAAAGATAGATTATCTCATTATAACAAACCAAAAAAAATTCTAATTTTAGGTGCAGGAATAGGAGGATTATACTGTGCTTATAAATTGGGAATGAAAGGTTTTGATGTAACTCTTCTGGAAGCAAAAAAACAAGAAGAATTGGGTTATCCATGGCATGATGCGGTTAATAAAGATACATTTAGAAATGCAGACATTATCTTGCCTAGGGATGTATGTATTCCAAAGCAAGTTCTAGACTTTATGGGACCTACTGGATATGGACATATCAAGCAAGCAGACAAAAAGGCGAAATCATTAGATGTAGATCGTAAAAAACTTGCACATACTCTCTCTACTCTTGCCTCTCTTTATGCCAAAGTACACTTCAATACTAAGGTTGATGAACTAATAATAAAAGACAATTTTGTGATAGGTGCTAAATGTGGTTCAAATTCATATATCGCAGATTTAACTATTGATTCTGCTGGGTTAAACTCTCCATTTAAGCAACAAACACCAATTCACTTCCTTATGAAAGATTCATTCTTGGATGATGATTTTATGGTTGCATATAGAGCATTTTTTAAGAAGAAATCTCCAGAAGAACAACCCTCTAATGTATATATAATGCCACATGGAATTAAAGGCATTTCTTGGTGTAAAGATGCACCAGATCCAAAATATGCAGATGTATTTGTTGGGAAACTTTCTACTCTATCACAAGACACAATTGATAAAGAGATTAATGCCATAAAAGAAAAGCAAAATTACCTAACAGATGAAAAACTTTTTGAAATTCGAGACACTATTCCACTACGTAGTCCGATAGGTATGATGGTAGGAGATGGATATGCTGTCATAGGCAACAGTGCAAGTATGTCTAGACCAACTAATGGAAGTGGTATTGAGACTACTCTAATTGCAGCCAAAATACTTGTAGATGTTATATCTAATAACAAAAATTATAGTGCAAATAACTTATGGGAATATCAGTATGATTTTATGAAAGAAATTGGAAAAGATCTTTTCTTTAATTACACTCTTAGGTTGTTCCTAGAAGAAATAGCAAATGAGGATTTAGAATGGATTTTTTCATCTGGAATTATTAATGACAATCTCATCTCTTTAGCAAACAAAGAATGGAGTAAAATCAATGACTTCAAATTCTCAGACATAACAAATTCTTACGATTTAATCAAATCCAGGAAAGATTTAATAGACAAACTTGAAACTGCCGTTAAACGTGCCATAGAAGGAAGAATTCTTGCAAATAAGATTCCAAAAAAGTATGACTACACTGCCATATTAAGATGGAAAGAAGAATATGATGCCTTCACAAAAGAAACAAAACGACTCGCAAAAGAAATAATGTGAATTAAATTATCACAATTATAATATCATAGCCATATTAGTACTTGCATACTTTGTATGGAAGTTGTAATATTTAACTACTATTAAAATTAAGGGGAAATGTTTATGAAAGCTTATCTCGTAGACACAGATCAAAACGGTATCGAAACATATGCCATTGAAAACAAATTCGGAACTAAACTTGAAATCATCACCTATGGAGCAAGAATTTTTAAATTATTCGTTAGAAATAAAGATGGTGAATTAGTAGATGTTATTGCGGGTTTTGAAACACCAGGCGAATATATGGGGCCAAACCCATACTTTAGTGCAGTTATTGGAAGATTCGCAAATAGAATTGGCAATGCAAAGTTTGAACACTATGGTAAAGTTTATGAACTATGTGAAAATAAACCTCATGTATCATTACATGGTGGCAAAGAAGGTTTTGATAGAAAGTTCTGGAAAGCAACCATCAACAAGAATAATAGCATAACACTTAGATACACATCCCCAGATGGTGAAGAAGGTTATCCTGGAACACTAAAAGTTAAGGTTAAGTATTCCCTTTCAGATCTCATAGATGGAAGAGTCACTATTTCATACGAAGCAAAATCAGATAAGCAAACTCCAGTTAATTTAACAAACCACGCTTATTTTAATCTTACTGGAGACTTCACAAAAAAGATTACAGACACATATGTTAGAATAGCAGCAAAATATATCTCAGATATAGACGAATTCTTAATTCCAACAGGTGTTAAATATCCAATCAAAAACACGGTATATGATTTCTCAGAATTCAAGAAAATTGGAAAAGACATTCATAAAGATGACAAATACCTCAACCTAGTTGGTGGTTATGATTTCAACTATATTTTAGATCCACACGGATTCGTATACCCTGTTGCAGCCGCATATAATATCACAAGTGGAATTAAGATGGAAGTTAGAACAACAGCTCCTTGTATGCAATTCTACACAGGAAACTTCCTAAGTGGTGTACAAGGCAGATTTAAATACAACAAGCAAAGTGCATTCTGTATGGAAACTCAATTGTTACCAAACTCAGTAAATATTAAGGGTGCTCCATCTGCTTATATTGGTGGAAATAAAAAATTCACATCCAAGACTGAGTACTTCTTCTACGTACCAGAAAAGTTATAATACAACTATACTAACAATAAAAAAGGGGCTGTTCGAAAACCTAAAAGTTTAGAGCAGTCCTTTTTTTATATAATATGCT
>CAMVBZ010000097.1 GCA_947165815.1 uncultured Clostridia bacterium | reverse complement strand
TCATCTATAAAGATAATAGCTGGAGTATTAGATGTTGCTTCTTTGAACTTTGCATCCAAGAAATCTGCTAGGTCATCATCCTTAACATTTCCAATATCAATTTTGACACATCTTATATTAGACTCTGCAATTAAAGACTCTGCCATTACAGTTTTACCTACACCTGGTTCACCAGCGAGTAATAACCCTCTTGGAAGTCTAAAACCTTTATTGATGAATTCTTCGCTATTCTTCAATACTTTACAAAGATCTGACAATTCTTTTACTTCTGCCTTATATCCGGCGATACAATCAAAACTTACTTTCTTCATATAATTTGATTCCTTTTCTAGTTATAAACTAGATGATTAGTTTAATGGCAATTTACCTATATTGTTATTGTTTGTTGCATCCTAATTAAATAGGATCATTTTAGTTTTGCTATTTGGGGTTGCTATATAATGTCTTTTAAGGGTTTGGGAAAGAAGGAAATCCCTCTCTCCCATATCCGTTCTTTCTAGACGTCTATTATATATACGTTGTAAATTTTCAATTTCTTAACAATTTCCAAAAAAAATTATTATTTTTCATCTGGTTTCTTTAATTCGGCAAATTTTTGTTCCATAGTTGGATTGCCTTTTATGAGTTTTTTAACTGTTAGACCTTGTGCTTTATCATTAGCAAGTCTAAGATTCTTTTCGCTCAATCTAAACAATTCTTTAACTTTTTCCAACTTCTTAATAATATCATCAATACCATTGATTGCATCTTCATATTTACCTTTTGCTAAATCGTAATTTTTGCCAAATGCATCTTGGAATTGAGCAAGGTTTTCTTCAAAGTCTGTTACGTCTATCATCTTTGCTTTTTCAATAGCAAGTTGATTCTTATAATCTGCAGCATTTAATGCAGCTTCTCTAAGTAACATAATAATTGTAATGAAGCATTGTGGTCTTACAACATACATCTTAGGATATATATAAGACACATTTGTTATTCCTGCATTATATAATTCGTTATCTGCCTCGAGAGTTGTAACTAATACTGCATATTCACAGTTCTTTTCATTTCTATCTTTATCTAATTCTTTGAAAAAGTCTGATATCTTATGTTTCTTAGATGTTTCATCCCCTTCATTTTTCATTTCAAACATGATAGAGATAAGTTCAGAACCTTCACTTGTAAAATCTTTAAAGATATAGTCTCCCTTTGAACCGGATTCTTCAGATATTTCATTATCTTTTCCAAACTGTGCAGTTGGGAATGCTGTTGTTCTAATTTGATTGAAAGCAATTTGACAATGTTGTTCTAAGGTTTCACCAAGCATTTTTGTGGACAATTTAGTCTTAAAATCTTTGTAGTATGCTATAAGTTCATCCTTATCTTTAAGTTCTTTTGTAAATTGGTCTTTTAAAGCCAACATATCTTTTTCGTTATTTGCAACAACTAAAGATTTCTCTTGTTCAAATTGTTCTATTCTTGCTTGTAATTCGGAGATTTTTTTGTCACTTTCTGCTTTTTCTTTTGTAAGTCTTATTTCCAAATCACTTGCATTAGCTTTATTAATAAGCTCTACTCTTTTTTCAACTTCTTCATTAAAAGCCTCGTCTCTTACTTGGCTTAAAATTGTATCATACTCTGTTTTTGTTAATTCGATTTCTGTACCACAGTTTGGACATACTATTTTCTTACTCATAATTCTTTCCTCCTATTTTTTTTTCCATATTGTATCTTTGTATTTCTTAAGTACCTTGAATAACTCATAGTACTTAGATCCTTTTGCCTTTGTTATATTTGCTACTGTTTCAATTTCTTCTGGACTATTTAGTTCCCTACCTTCTTCTATAGAGTTGATGATTTCATCATAAATACTAGCCTTTGCTAGTGTTAAATCAGAGACCATATCATCTCCAAATGCATAAATGTATGTATCATCATCTAACATATGAAATTTGATTTCATACATATAACCTATAGGTCCACATGCTGATATTGCCATAAATCTTTTTTCTACTATTTCATAATTTATTTTATTTGCCATTTTCTTTCACTCCTATAATCAACCTAATAATTCTTTAATCTTTTTGCATTCTTCTTTTGTTAATCCACTAATTCCCATTTTACAAAAATTTGAGTTTAAATTATTGTTTTTTGAGTAATCGTGATCAATATCATCTACAATCACAAATCTATACTGTAGATTTTTTATTTGAGAAAGAAACTCATCTATTTCTTTGGATCTACTACTATGTGTTCTCTTTATAGACAAATAAGTATATGCAAACTTATATTCATTAAATACTTTATCTATAGTATCTCTTTCTGCCTTGTAAAGACGTCTATCAGATATAACAACTATGATGGTCTTCTCTCCCAAAGATAATACTAAATCCTGTAGAAGATTCAATTTGGATAAACTGAATGTATTTTCAACCAAATCTGTAGTGCCAGAACTGTTTAATACACCATCTATATCTAAGAATATAAGTTTGTAATAATCTATCTCACTCATTATTGTATTATTGCTTGGTCTATAATCTCTTGGATGTCTTTCTTACTTCCAACTATCTTTAATGTATCTTCATCTACATATTCAAAGACAGGTAATGCTTTTAAAAGACTTAGAACATTTAATGCTCTTGCACTCTTCCAGCCAAATCCGAGTTGTATTTTTAAATTATTAAGAATGCCATCTTCATATGTTTGGGCTACAGATAATACTTGTAGCATATCTTTAGATAATGTGTAGATTTTTAAAGCACTCTTTTTCCCACACAATTTCTTTGCTTCTTCATTAGAAATAATTAATGTTATTTGTCCATATTTGTTTTTATCACTATAAATATGGAGTTCTTTTAATTGGTCAAAAACCTTTGCTGCTTTTGGCCATCCCCAACCAAATGCTCTTTGCATTTTAGATATGCTTATCCATCCTGCTTCTACATCGTCTCCTATGGAAATCTTTATTGCACTTTTAATATCATCACTTAATACATTCTTTCCCAAATCAAAAGGAGTTTCAGAAATTGGATGAATTTGTTTTTCAATTAATGGATCAAAATTAGATTCATTCTCAGCTTTTACATATGAACACACTTTCCCAATTTCATCACTAGTTACATAAGGTGTTTGTAATCTCTTTTGTTCTTTGTAATTAGAAAAATACATTTCACTAAAATGACAAAGTTTAGTTGGATCTTCTCCATTAAGACTATAATCAGATCTAAAAGATATCTTTGTTGGAAATAACTTATCTATATCAGTGGAATTTAAACAATTTGGTCTTTGTGTTGCCACTATAAAATGAATACCTGTTGCTCTAGATAAGCTTGCAATCTTATTTACACATTCTTTGAATTTGATTTCATCCTCGTACTCATATACAAAATCTGCTATTTCATCTATAACAACAAATATTCTAGGAAGATACTCCATACACATATACCATTCTTCATTGTATTGTACTATATCTCGCTTAGAATACATTGAGAATAAAGACATGCGTCTTTTCATTTCACTATTTAACCAATCTAATGCTCTAAAAAACTCTTCCTTATCTTTTATAACTTCTCTTGTTAAAGAATATGGGGATTCATTATATACATCAAATTCAGTACATTTTGGATCTACAAATAAAAATTTTGCATCCCTAGGTGTACACTTTAGCATTAAAGATAATATTATGCTTGCAAGTTCAACACTCTTTCCAGTACCAGTATACCCACACATAATCATTTGAGGCATTTGTAATGCGTCTATTATATATGGTTTTCTATCTACATCTTCTCCTATATATAAAGAATACATAGGTGCTTCTTGAAATTCCTTTGATGAGAATTTACTCTTAAGTCCTGAAATAGTTATCTTTTTATTAGATACTTGCATCTCAACTTCATTTCCTTTTTTAGGAATAATGAAAGATACCGAATTATCCAATCCAATTTCATCTTCTATATATTCCTCAAATTTGTTTAATATTTTTAAAGGATTTTCATTGTTTGCAATACTCTCTTTCATATCTATAAACTCGGAAGGCAATTGAATAGAGCAAATATAGGAAGTATATGTACCACCTCTTTTATAAGATTTAATAGTACAAGATATATTGATTTTCTTTAGTATATCAACTATCTTCTCTCCAACTTCTTTGGAATCATCCTCAATAGTAGCTGGTTTTGTGTCTTCTAATAACTCAAATGTTGGTTTTTTAAATTCGTTTTCCATAATAATTCCTCCTATTTAAAATCTTCGTCATGTTTTTTGAAGAAGTCATGATATATCTTTACGTTTTCTAAATCACTCCACTTATCTATTGTTACAGGACTATTATCTAAGTTATATATAAATGAATTATCCATACTTAACAATATTGGTGAATGTGTACTTATTATAAATTGACAGTCATAATTTGTTATTGCATCTTGTATTAATTGTTTTAATTCAAGCTGATACACAGGAGATAAACAGTTTTCTGGTTCATCCAAAAGGAATATCCCACCATTTTCAAATTCTTTATTGAAATACTCTAGCGCCGTTTCTCCATTGGACATCATATTCTCTCTTCTTGATGAATATTTTTCAATATAATCTCGTTTATCCATTTTTCTTGCTTCCAAC
>CAMVBZ010000096.1 GCA_947165815.1 uncultured Clostridia bacterium | reverse complement strand
TTAATTGCCTTTTCGTAATCGAAAGTATCAACACCAACAATAATATTTAATTCTGAGCTACCTTGGTCTATCATTCTAACGTTGATATGATTATATGCTAGTGCATCGAAGACATTTTGTGCTGTGCCTTGTCTACTTGCCATATTATGACCAACGATAGCAATTAGAGATAATCCACTATGAATTTCAACATTGTCTGCTTGTGTAGATTCTCTTATGTTATTAATAATTCTTTGCATCTTTCCAAGTACTGATTCGTCTCTTAAAACTACGGACAACGTATCTATTCCAGATGGCATATGCTCCCATGGAATTCCTTCGTATTCAAGAACTGAAAGAACTTTTCTACCAAAACCTATTTCGGCATTCATTAAGTCTTTTTCTATGTTTATAATTGTGAATCCTTTCTTTCCTGCAATACCAGTAATAATCTTGTGTTCTTTAGGCAATTTATTAGATGGCACAATCATTGTTCCAGGATGTTCTGGATTAAATGTGTTTCTAATGTTAATAGGAATACCAGCCATACGAACTGGGAATACGGATTCTGGATGTAATACTTCTGCACCCATATAAGATAATTCTCTAAGTTCCTTGTAACTCATAAAGCTAATCTTTTCTGGTTTTGAAACTATTCTTGGATCTGCTGTTAAGAACCCATCTACGTCAGTCCAGTTTTCATATATGTCTGCACTCATAGCATTTGCAACTATAGCACCAGTGATATCAGAACCACCTCTTGAGAATGTCTTAATATTGCCCTCTGCATCTGAACCATAAAAACCTGGGATAACTGCATATTTTACTTTGCTTAATCTCTGTCTTAAAAGATCTGCTGAATAATCTAACATTAGTTCGCCAGAGTCATTAAACTTAATTAAGTTTTGTGTATCTATGAATTCATATCCTAGATATGCTGCAAGAACTTGTGCACTTAAATATTCACCACGAGATGCAATATAATCTGATGTTCCGTTCTTTAGAACGTTGCCTTCGATTTCATCTATTTGTGCTGATGAATCTATATCAATATCAAGTCCTTCTTCTATATCTGCAAAACGTTTACGAATAACATTAATTTCTTCTTCGCATTCGCCTCTTTCTAATGCTGCTCTAAAACAAGCATATAATGAATCTGTTACCTTAATATCTCCAGAATCTCTCTTTCCTGGAGCAGAAACAACTATATACCTACGATCTTTATCACTCTTGCAAACCTCGGCAACCTTAATAATGGTTTCCGTATTTGCCATTGATGTTCCACCAAATTTACAAACTTTCATATTAATTTCCTTTTATTAGATTCTTTTTGCTTCTAGATAGAATCTCTTTTCATCTGCTTCACCCATTGAGAATGACTTTCTGCATAATGTTCCATTATCTTGTACATATCCAAACAAATCTTCTTTTTCAAGTTTTGGCATATAAATAGCAATTCCCTTATTATTCTTGGATACACTATTTAAAG
The DNA here is from genome assembly GCA_947165815.1 of uncultured Clostridia bacterium. Taxonomy (GTDB): domain Bacteria; phylum Bacillota; class Clostridia; order Christensenellales; family CAG-917; genus RGIG8124. The sequence goes on along the minus strand of CAMVBZ010000096.1, from coordinate 3,194 downwards.
ATTCTTCTCCGTGTACGTAATCTACGCTACATGCGTTGTTTTCTTTTATATAACTATCTACAACCTTTTGTATGTCTGCGATAGCTTTTGCAGAATTGGAATCTACATTGATCTCTCTTTGTTCTCCATTTCCAAATATTCTAACTTTTGCATCTCCCTTTAAGTTAACACTTAAATAATCCATAAAGTCTCTATCTGCATTGAATACAAAACGATGAATAGGTTCAAATAAGATTCCTTCCGAATGTAAGTTTTCAATTTCACAAAGAGCAAAACGTGCTGGATGTGTCTTTCTTTCTTCTTCTGTTAAATCTTCTTTGATTTCATTCCAGTATGCTTGTGCTGTTGCTAAGGAGTGATTGCCATCTCCAACTGCAAATACGAAATTGGATTCCTTTCCATAAAGGTTCTTTACTGTATTATTTGCATAGTTATCAAAGATGTTTTGTACTTTCTTTGCATCTACCTTATATCCAACAATGTGTCCACCATTCATATTGAGGTCAAAATCATATAACTTTTCTAAGTTATCTCTTTCTTCCCAAAGCGGTTCAATAACCTCTTTCTTTCTATCATCTATTAAAAGAATGATATGTGGCAATTCAATTGGAGCGCCGCGTCTAATTTTAAGTCTTGGAGGTATTCTATCTCTTACAACGTCTTCTGTTGAACGAATAACAGATGAGCAAGGTTGGATGAATGAATAGTCCTCAAGATCAACAGGAGCAACTAAGCCAAGTCTACTATGTCCTAAGCGTGTGTCTCTCTTAATTAAAATATAACTATCTTTTATTTCTTCAAATAAACCAGACTCGATATACTTTGTCATTGTCTCATTTATTTTCTTAATTCTTTCAGTACCTTCTTCCAAAGGAAGAAAAACTTCTGGAAATATAATCTTTAAAGTACTTGGAGCATCTCCTACTTCTTTATATAACTTATCCCAATACTCCATTTCAGATGTATATTGGTCGCAACTAACAACAGACCACTTTGTCATGTCTGTGCCTTTCTTTGGTATCAAAATTGGATAATTACCTAATGTTTTCATATTTTACCTATTGATCAAAACGTTTTGAATATTTTTTGTCTCTATATACATTTTGTGCTGCTTGTGGAGCAATACCATAAGCTGTTTCTATCTCATCCTTTAATTTATCCATAGTCATGTATCTTTGGATTTGTCCATCTTTAACGATAGAGATAATACCTGTTTCTTCAGAACAGACGATAGATAAAACGGACTTAAATTCTTCTGTTACACCAATAGCTGCACGGTGTCTTGTTCCTAATTCTTTGTTAACATGACGTTGTGTAAGTGTTAAGAAACAACCTGCTGCTATGATTTTATTTCCACGAACTATAACTGCTCCATCATGAAGTGGTGCATGTGTGTTGAATATAGCGATAAGCAAAGGAGCAGATAATGTTGCACCTAGTCTAGTTCCTGTTTCAATAATGTTGTCTGTGATTTCTTTCTTTTCATCTATTAAAATGATTGCACCAGTATTTGCTTTGGACATATCTTGGCATGCTGTTAAAATATCTATTGTTGCATTTCTTAAATCGTCATCTGTACTTGCATTTTCACCCATATTAAATCCTCTTGGATTTGAAATCTTTTGTACGATAACTTTTAAGTCTGCTTTATATACAACGATAGGAAGTACTGTTGCAAATATCATCATGAAGTGCATTATGTATTTTGCTGGCACCAGTATTGTTCCACCTTGTAATTCAGATAAGATATTAACTGCAATATCTAAAGCCATTATCATTATCATTATTGCCAAAATTGCTATATTGCGTTTATACGCAAAGAAAACAATAGATAAGATAAAGATAACTAATATAATTACTGCATCAATAATTGCATAGTAATTAATATTTTTTGCCCACTCTACAAAATTGTAACTCATTGTTCTATTCTCCCAAACAATTAAAGATCAAATGGATCTTTGTCGTTATTTATATCTGCGTTTGTTGTTTCCCCTTTATCTACCTTTTCCCAATCGTCAACTTCCTCAAATGGATCTGATTCTGGTTGTTGTGGTTGTGGGGTTTCTTCTACTTTTACTCTTATAGTTGGTCCTTCTTCGTTAGATTGATCCTCTGCCATAAGTTTCCCAAGGACATACTTGTATACAATTATTGCAATTAGGAATAATCCATATATTCCTAGCGCTATTGAACAAGGTATTACATCAGCTGCAGCATACTTGTAATCCTCGAACAATGCTGCAAGTTCTGGGAAGTTTTGGTAGTAATAAATAAGTATTACAACCAAGCATGGTCCTGCAGTTACTATGGCTTGCCAAATTAAGAATATTGAACCTATTACTCCAAATACTATTCTCTTCTTTCTAAATGTATCTAACTTACGTGCAATAACCAAGAAATATTCTAATGTCATTGCTAATCCCATAAGGATTACTTCAGACATAGCAACAGAATAAATATATGCTGTTTCACTAAGGAAACCAAACATATCAATGCATCCCATAACAATATTTGCCCCAGCAAAGAAGAATAACGTAATTGTCATAAAATCTCTTCTAGGCATTATTTCTCCAAAGCCACGTCTATGTAAAGATGATCCGATGATAAATGTAATAAACATATCTATTAGACCAGGTATTACAGCTCTTAAGGCAATAACATAAAGAATAAGTACAAAATATCCTACTGGTTTTGATACATCAATAGATGTAATATCAGTAGTCAAAATATAGTATAAGTTTCTAATTATCTCAGAAAAGATAATTAACACTACTGCAAACGGGAACAATTTCCCTATAGATTTTTTATTGTTTTCTTCTGTCATATCGTTAATAATTTTAGAATAACCTCATCTAGTACTTGGCCTTCTTCCAATTCTCCAGCCAATACTCTTGTTTGTGCGTCATGTATAGCATCAACACACTTTTTTAATCTAACTTGTGTATAGTCTCTTATGCTACTTTTAATATGATACAATGAATCTGTGGAGCTTATTCCTGCCGCTTTTAGAAACTCTGGACTAGAATCATCTGGATGTAAAGAAACGTGCAGCATCTTTCTATATGCATTATACAACGTACTTAAAATGGACATTGGTTTCATGCCATTATCTAGCATACTATCAAGAACAACTATGGCTTTATCCGCATTTTTTGCAGATACTGCATTAGATATCTCATATGTAGCATACTCTG
>CAMVBZ010000095.1 GCA_947165815.1 uncultured Clostridia bacterium | reverse complement strand
TCAAGCAACGCATCATCAGAAAGACCAGAAGGATTAGTAACATTCTTAACAGATGTGAAGGTAATGTCTTTGCCCAGTTTGTTTCCTTGTATTTTGCATTTAATTTAGCATCTGTCTTTGCAATAACGATATCTGCCATTTCGCATGCATACTTGGTCTTTCTTGGACTACAGAACTTGAACTTGTATGGTACTTGTTCATAAGCCTTTGAGTTTTCGACTTTCTTTACACGATATTTTGTTCCTTCGATATCTTTCTCATCTAATGCAAAGAATGCTGTGATACTCTTACCACGTACTTGGAACTTAGCAAGTAATTGTCTGCCGTAGTAGAATGCTTCCCATCTGAAACTAATCTTGCTTCTAACTTTCTTATAGGATAAGAACTTGTTCTTAACTTGAGAGTAGAAACCTTTTTGGATGTCATCTAATCCAGCAACTTTAACTATGAAGCTACGTTGAATCATATATGCAATACCATTTTCAACAATGTAGTCATCTTGGAATTTCTCTGGGATAACAATTGTTGGTGCTTCTTGTACTGGTTCTTCTTCAACTGGTGCTGCTTCTGGTTCTTCGTCTGGAGGTGTGACTTCAGCAATCTTGTAAGCATATGCGAATGAATCATCAATAATTTGCTTTACTTGATCTTCTGTATATGTGTCATCCATGATGAGTTTGTAATATGGAATCTTTGCCTTTGGTACTTTACTTACTGTTACATTTGGATGTTCTTCTTTAAGAGCATTTGCATATTCTTCTGAGTTCCAAATGATAAGAACAGTTGGTTTTTTTGTTTCATATACCATTATGAAGCATTGTTTGGATAATCCAAGTGCATAGTGTGCATCTGGAATTGGCCAGTTTGCAGAGTTGTAGTTTGGTCTCTTATTGAGCTCAACTTTTTCTGCATAGTCTTGGCTTTCAATGTATTCATAAACAAATTGCTTATTAATAACAGTATTTGTTGCCTCGACAGATTCAGCTTCAGCAAAGAGTTCTTCAACATCCTCTTCCTCTTCTTCAGTAGGGGTGTATTCTTCTTCTTCTTTTGCTGGCTCTTCTTCAGGTGTTTCGTCCTCAATTGGTGGGGCTTCTTCAATTGCCTGTTCTTTTTCTTCTTGCTTTTGTTCCTCTTTTACAGGTTCTTCAGCTTTTTTTGTTTCTTCTTTCTTGTTTTTCTCGGCTTCTTCTTTCTTTTCTGACCTTACTTGAGCAATTATTATACCTATTACTAGCAAGAAAATAACGCCAATAATAATAATGCCTGCGAGAGTAGATGCTTTATCTAAGTTGAGATCTACAGAGTTAGTCATCATAAGTGCATAGAATGCAACAAGTAATGCGATGCTAAGAAGTAATGCGATTAAAAGTACTATTGTCTTACTTGGTTTTTTCATATAATTTTCTCCCGTGATATATATTATATCTATTATAATTTACTCTAAAATAAAGTTTTTGTAAATAGTAATAATTAAAAGTAAATATAATTTTCGGTCTTTTGATGAAAAAATACACATTATTTACTAAAAACGCCTATTGTGGTATTATTAAAAACGTATAAAACAAGAGGAATGCATATGGAAAAGAAACTTGTAGATATAGAATTTCTTAATAAAGAAGCAAGAAAAGATTTGCATGGTTTTGTTGAATCATGTGAAAGAAATTATCATTCACAAATAGATGGTATTGCTAAAATTATTTCAGACAATTTTGATAAAATTAAGGTTGTATTATTATCTGGCCCATCTTCTAGTGGAAAGACTACGACAAGTAAGATTTTAATTGAAAAACTTGCAAACTATGGAATTAATTCCATTACTGTTTCAACAGATGATTTTTTTATAGATAGAGAGAAGGTTAAATTCCTTAAGGATGGTACGCGTGATTACGAGAATATAGAATCTACAGATATTCCTTTGTTAAAACAATGTATAGGTGAGCTATTAAATAATGGAAAAGCTTTCTTCCCAAGATATGATTTTATTACTGGAGAAAGCATTAAAAGAGGAAAGATAGTTAATATGGATAAGAATGACATTATTATTCTTGAGGGCATACATGCATTAAATCCAGTTATTACACAAGATCCTATTTTTAAAGATTCTCTAAAATTATATGTTTGTGTTTATTCGAATTTCTCATACAGAGGAAGAGTATATTTAACTCCTAAAGAGTTAAGATTTACAAGAAGAATGCTTAGAGATTGTATGACAAGAGGTAGCAATCCAGAACATTCATTAAAGATGTGGAAACATGTTCTAGAGGGAGAAAACCTTTATATTAAGCCTTATATTGATGATGCAGATTATGTTATAGACACAACTCACGGTTATGAACCTTTATTGTATAAAGATTTAATACTTCCAAAATTAATGCAATTAAAAGACAATCCAATAATTGAAAATATGATTAGAGACTATGGTTTGTTTGATGGTATAAACCAAGATGTTATACCAAGTGATTCTCTATTGAACGAATTTGTTGTTTTATGAAATTTGAGTTATTTACATGCCCTAAATGTAAGGAAAACCTTTTTATAAAAGGTGGTTCTTTAATTTGTTCTAATAATCATTGTTATGATTTAGCAAAGGAAGGATATGTAAACCTTATGCTTGCAAATGACAAGCATTCCTTAAATCCTGGAGATAATGACGATATGGTTGTGTCTAGGGATATGTTTTTAAATAGGGATCATTATTTGAAGTTAGTTAATGTTGTTTCAAATGTAATATCAAAATATAAAAAGACTACCATTTTAGATGCTGGCTGTGGTACCGGATACTATACTAGTATAATTAGAAAAGAAGTGGAGAATTCGTATGTTTATGGTATAGATATCTCTAAAAAAGCCGTAAAGGTTGCAGCAAAGAAAGATAAGGATATTTCTTTTGCAGTTGCTTCTGTATTTGGAACGCCATTTAAAGATAAAACATTTGATGCAGTTGTAAGCATATTTTCACCTCTTGCTTTTGAAGAGTTTAATAGAGTGTTAAAGGATGATGGAATAGTTGTTTGTGTATATCCTGGAGAAAAACATTTAATTGAACTAAAAAAGATCATATATGGAGAGGAAACAATATTAAACGATAAGTCCGTTTCTTCGGATTTGTTTGAATCCATAGAAAAATTAAAAGTACAAGGGTATATGAATTTAGAAAGAGAGGATACTTCTAACCTAGTTAGAATGACTCCATATTTTTATACTACACCAAAAGAAAAACTGGACAACTTAAACAGTGTTTCAACTCTAAGCGTCCAGTATGATTTTATTGTAGAGATATTTAAAAAGAATTAGCCGTGTCTTCTAAAGAATCCAATAGTATCATTTACAGGAACAATGTATGCAAATGTTTCTGGATATTGCTTTAAAATCTTTTCCATATCTATAATTTGTTTCTTGTTAATAACACAAGTTAATACCTGCTTTTCTACGTGAGTATACATTCCTATTCCAGTGCTAAGTGTTGCAGAGTGATGTAGTTTTTCAATAATTTCTCTTGAAATTTCTTCTGGATGTTGTGTAATGATTTCGAATTTGATTGCTTTTCTAGATCCAACAACGATTCTATCAGATAATTCCATAACTACAAATGAGTGTGCAATACAGAGAAGAATTGCAGACATATCATGGTATACAAAGAATGAGGATATAGCTACGGCAACGTTTAATCCAAATATGAACCATGTGATTGAAATGTCTGGTCTTGTCTTTCCAACTAATGCTGCAACAAAGTCCATACCACCTGTGGATGCGTCTGCTTTAAGAACTATTCCATATACGAAACCAACAATAGTACCTGAAGCTAATCCAGCAAGTAGAGTTTCTCCTGCATCTTGTGCAATATATCTATAGATATTGGTCTTATCAAATACAATCATTAAGACAGAGAATGTAATAACAAAGACCGTAGATCTAATAGCAAATCTCTTGCTAATAACGAAGAATGATATTACTGCAAGAGGAACGTTTACTATAATAGTGAAATAACCAACAGAGAAACCAGTTGCCTTTTGAATCATAGTAGCAATACCACTAATTCCAGAAGGAGCGAAGTTGTTTGGGAATACAAATATAACATATGTTAATGCCATTAATGCACCCAAAACTAGAATAAAAGCATATTGTATAGATGCCTTAATAACTTCTTGCTTTGTTGGTTTTCTAAAATGAAATTTCTTTTTCTCTGTTTCCATTATTTTCTGCCTTAATAATTAAGTGTATAGCATTGTATATCTATAACTTGTAAAAGTCTATTGAAATTGAAAAATTTTTAAAAATGTTTTTGAAATGTTTTGAATTATTGTAATAATAGTATATTATTATATAGTAAAGAGCAGATTTGGATTAGTTTATGAACAAAGCAGAAACCACTTTTAAGAAGATACTTAAGAAGAATTGGGAAGCAGTTATTGCTATTCTTCCTATTACTATAATTACCATTATTTTGGGGTTATCTTTAAAAGTTACATCAGTTTTGGAAATAGCTACATTATTAGTTGGAGTTGTTTTTCTAATCATAGGAATGGCTCTTTATAACATAGGTACAGATACAGCTATAGCACCAGCGGGATCTCATATTGGTGGTAAGGTTTCAGAGTCTGGAAAACTATGGTTAGTTATTTTGGTCTGCTTTATAGTTGGCATTATTGTTACTGTAGCAGA
>CAMVBZ010000094.1 GCA_947165815.1 uncultured Clostridia bacterium | reverse complement strand
GAAATGCAAAAGAAACAGAGGACTTCATTTCTCAATATGTTCCAGAAGTCAAAAAAGAAGGAGACTATGTATTCATTAACATCTCAGATTTAGGAAACAAGACTATAGCTTGTAGAGTTATTCAAAATGGGATGAAAGAACTAGGCGTTATTCAAGATGTGGAAGAAAAACATATAGATGCTATTTTAGACTTAGTAACTAAAGAAAGTGGTTCATATAGAGAATTATCGCATAACGTAGATGCATATAAGGAAGGAGAACAAATAGTACTTGCACCTAGAGTAAATGATGAATATAAAGAGTATCCTTTTGCTTTGCAAAAAATAGATAAATATGATTTCAAAGAATTAAAAGACAAGTTAGATAGTAACGAACTTAGAATTATTCATGGAAACATCCAAAACTTAACAAAAACAATATATCTAGATGCAGATAAATTGCCAGATGGAATTGTTGTAAGAACAAGAAAGGATGGAGATTATATTTCAAAGTTTGGTGGCGGAACAAAATCTTTGGGAGATTATCTAACAGATAAAAAGATTCCTTTACGTGTAAGAAATAGAATTTTAGTTGGTGCAAAAGGAAGTGAAGTATTCTTTATCTGTGGTGTGGAAATATCTTCTAAAGTGGCAGTAGAAGAAAAATCAAAAAAGATAATAAAAATATCGTATATATAAAAGAGGGTAACAAATGGATTATTCAAAGGATATTGCACAAGTATTAATTACAAAAGAGCAATTAGCAAAACGTGCACAAGAATTGGGAGCACAAATTAGCAAGGAGTATGAAGGAGAAAAACTAACTCTAGTATGTATTTTAAGAGGAGCTTCAGTTTTCTTTGCAGACTTGCTTAGAAACATAACAACAGATTGTGAGATAGACTTCATTGCAGTTTCTAGTTACGGATCTGGAACAACTTCAAGTGGCGAAGTAAAACTTGTTAAAGACCTTTCCTCAACAATAGAGGGAGAAAATGTAATTATCGTAGAAGATATTATGGATACAGGTGTAACACTTAGTTATTTGAAGAGAATGCTTCAAGCAAGAAATCCTAAGTCCATTAAAATTTGTGCCTGTGTAGATAAACCAGAAAGAAGAACAGCAGATATAAAGGCAGACTATATTGGATTCACAATTCCAAATGAGTTCATAGTAGGATACGGATTAGACTATAACGAAAAATATAGAAACTTGCCAGAAATCTGTGTATTAGCACCAGAGGTATATAGTGAATAATACAAAACTTAAAAACCTAGCAGAATTATTTAAAAAACACGCACCATTATATGCGGTTGGTGGGTGTGTTAGAGATTATATTCTCGGGATTCCATCTGGAGATATAGATATATCTTCTTCTATTCCTGCAAGCAAGGTTAGGGAAATACTAAAGGATTCTCCTTTTACAGTTCAGGAAAAAGATTTAAGGATGGGAACCATAATTATTACTTGCTATGGTTTTAAGGCGGAGTATACAACATTTAGAACAGATTCATATACAGAAGGGAAAGGAACACATAGACCAGAAAGTGTAACCTTCACGGAAGATATGAAAGAAGATGCATTGCGTAGAGACTTTGCTTGTAATGCATTGTACTATGACATCCTCAAGGACGAAGTTGTAGACCTTGTTGGTGGCAAAGAAGATATAGAAAAGAAAATCATAAGATGTGTAACAGATCCAAGAGTTGTATTTGAAGCAGATGGTCTACGTATTTTACGTATGGCAAGATTTGCTGCTGAACTTGGATTTGATATAGACAAAGAAACATACGAAATAGCGAAAGAGAACGTATGGAGAATTAAAGATTTATCTGTAGAAAGAATACTTGTTGAATTAGATAAGATATTCGTTGCAGATACTGCTCACGGACGAAAGTTTGAACAAGATGGTTTAATTTCCGCATATGCAGGAGATGGACTAGATGGAAGTAAGGGTGTAGAAGGTAAAGATGAAAATGATATCTTTGGAAACGCACACCTTCGTGGTCTAAGAATATTAGATGACATTGGCGCACTAGATATAATACTTCCAGAACTTACAGAGATGAAGGGATTAGAGCAATCCTCTAAATGGCATTTATATGATGCATATGAGCATTCTTTGCAAGCATTTAGAGTTTCAACACCAGATATTCGTTGGGCAGCATTATTACATGATATAGGGAAGAAGAAATCCCAAGAGGCAATTGGGAAAATGTACTTACATGCAAGTATGGGTGCAGATATAGCACAAGATATTTGCACAAGATTGAAATTCCCTAAAATAAGAACAAGGGAAATATGTGCACTTGTTAGATCCCATATGTATGACTTAGATGGGAATACAGGTGAAGGAAAATTAAAGTGGTTTATTGCGGAAAGGGCCAAGATAATGCCACAACTATTAAAATTAAGGGCAGCAGATGCTTTTGCTTCTCAAAAAGTTAGACCTGAATCCAGGATGGAAAAAGTTTTTGAGGAGATGCAGGAAAAGGGCGTTCCTATGAGCATAAAGGATCTGAAGGTAAACGGAAGGGACTTAGTGGATATGAATTATCCAGAATGTGAACGAGGAATAGCTCTTTATGAACTCTGGAAGGATACTGTCATGAACGAGAGTTTGGACGACAGAGAAAAAGCTCTAGAGTACTTAAAGAAGAAAATAGAAAGAGAGGATAAAAATTAAAATGGGAGTAGTAGGTTATGTATTACTGGCCGTGGCTATAGTGCTGATTATAGCCACAATGGTTTTGTTAATCATGCTTTTACGAAAGAAGGGTGATACTCAACAAGTAGACAATTCTTCTATAGTGATTGCAGAAGTTAACAAAGTTAACAATGTACTCGGACGAGATGTCGAAAGAGTCGGTGGAACAATTAATGGACAAGTTGCAGCACTTTCTAACAGTGTTAATGCCTTAACGGATAAATACGATAAGTTCATGCAAAGTGTAGCTCAACAGTTTGAGCAAATCCGTAAGGATAATAATGCAGCACTATTCCAGATGAAGCAAGATAATGCTCAAGAGATGGAAAAGATGAGACAGGTTGTAGATCAAAAGTTGTCTGAAAACCTTGAGCAAAAGTTTAATGCATCATTTAAGTTAGTATCAGATAGAATGGTTGAATTAACCAAAGAGTTTGAAGAATTACAAAATCTTCAATCTTCTGTTAAGGACTTAAATAGCATATTTAAGAATGTTAAGACAAGAGGTACTTGGGGTGAAGTCTCACTTGAAAATTTATTATCTCAAATCCTAACTCCAGACCAATTTGCAAAACAAGTTAATGTAAAGAAATCTACTAGCGATAAAGATAGAGTAGACTTTGCAATTGTTCTTCCAGGAAAGGGAGATAGTAAAGAAAAGGTTCTTTTACCAATTGACTCTAAATTGCCTTTAGATAACTATCAAAGACTCGTAGAAGCATCTGCAGCAAGTGATACGGAAGCAACAGAAATGGCACTTAAAGCATTAATTGCAAATGTTAAAGCTGAGGCTAGGTCAATAGCAGAGAAATATATCAACCCTCCAAAGACTACAGATTTTGCTATTATGTATTTACCAATAGAAGGATTATATGCTGAGGTTGTACAACAAACAGGAGTAATGGAAGAACTTCAGAACTATTATCGTGTTAATGTTGCTGGACCATCCACATTAGCTTCATTGCTCAATACAATTAGAATGGGATTCAGGTCCATTGCCATAGAAAAGAGAAGCAAGGAAATTGCGGATATAATGATTAAATTCCAAAAAGATTTTGAAAACTTCTCACTCTACTTAGATAAGATGGGTAAGAATATTAGCACACTTCAAAACTCACTTGAAGATGCAAGAAAGAAAAACGAAAAAATACAAAAAACATTAAGTAAGGTACAAGTTACAGACGGGACTGGAACTGAATATATAGAAGCTGATGACATAGATGTGCCTCAATTGGGGTTAATAAATGACGAATCTGACTAGACTTTTTAAAGTAGACTTACACATGCATTCAACCTTTTCGGATGGGGTTTTAACTCCAACCGAATTGGTTATTCGTGCGTACAAAAAAGGAATGAGCGTTGCTGCTCTAACAGATCATGATACTGTGGATGGTTTAGATGAAATGATTTCTGCTGGACAAAAGAAGGATATTAGAATTCTACCAGCAGTTGAATTAAGTTCATACGCAGAGCATGAGGTACATGTTCTAGGATATGGAATTAGATATAAAGACGAATCCTTTATTAAAGCTTTGCAAAAGAGTAAAGACTGTAGATATGAAAGAAATATCGAACTTAAGAAGAGACTTAAAGAAGTTGGCATTGACTTAGATGATATAGATTTTGGAGAGAAGAATTTTGGAAGAGTTAAAATTGCTAAACTAATGATAGAAAGAGGATATGTTTCCACAATAGATGAAGCATTCGTTAAATATCTTGGAAAAGAAGGTTTGGCCTATGTTACAGGGAATAGACTTGCACCTCAAGATGCTGTTAGGACAATAGTAGATAATGGAGGAGTTGCTGTATTGGCTCACCCTAAGAAAATGTTTATGAACGGAGAATTAGAAGACATTATTAAAGAACTCGTTCCTGCAGGTTTAGGTGGTCTAGAATGCTATTATCCAGGGCATAGTTTCGGTGAAATTAGGATATTCACAGATCTTGCATCTAAATATGGGTTATTGGTAACGGGTGGATCAGATTATCATGGACCAGAGGAAAAAGATATTAATTGTATACTCCAAGAACAGGTGCTAGAGAAATTAGGTCTTGAACTAAAATAAAATAA
>CAMVBZ010000093.1 GCA_947165815.1 uncultured Clostridia bacterium | reverse complement strand
CAGGTACAGCAAATATAACTCTTAAGGTTGCACATGAAAGAAAAGAAGGAAAAGAACTTACATACGCAACAAGTAATGAATTCCAAATTACAAGTTTAGCAAGTTCATCCGTATATGGTCCTAAGTTCTATTCATCTAGAAACACATTATCTTGTTCAGAACTCTCTATAGTAGGAGGAGTAGCGGTTAGTGGTTGTACAATAGATGGAGACACTATAACTATAACAGGCGAGCAAGCAGTTATTAATACAACTAAAGGGCAATTAACAATTGTTTCTTGTGATGAAACAGATATTCAAATAGACAATGCAGACATTATCTCAGACGAAAGCGGATATATACTTGGTGTAGGAGAGGAGGCATTATTCCTTTCAGCATCATATAAATCCAAGTTTGCTACAGGAACTCCAGAAGTTGTTTGGAGTGTAAGTGGTGGAGACTTCGCTATAGAGCATGGTGTATTAACAGCAGCAAAAGATGGTATTGCACTTGTTACTGCAACTTGTGGTGAAAAGAAAGCCGAGATTACAATCCATGCAGAAACAAAAGTAAGAAACATGGTTCTTGGTATTTCCAATGCATCTCAAAGAATAGGTATTGCACGTGAGACTATTTATCCAAGTGGTATTTACAATGAGACTCTAACAGAAATTGAAAACTATTCTATAGAAGTTAATGTTAAGAACCCAGAATTGCCTGTAGATAAGTTTAATTATTCCGTAGACAATACAGAATATGCTCACTTTGATGGCAATAATCTTGTATTCCACTGGGATAAGGTACCAGATGAAAAGACAATTCTTAATGTTACAGTATCTGCAAAATATCCATTATTCTATAACAACAAGACATATACAACATCATCATTTGCTGTAAAAACCATTAAAGGTGTTGCAGTAAATAGCAGCGAGACTGCAGAAAAGGTTGCAGCAGACGAATATAGACTCATATTTGTAGATGATGTTGAAATGAAAGTTAATGGTGTAGACGTATATAATGATATGTATGGAAATAACCACTATGTAACAATGGATCAAAACCAACAATCAGATGTAGGCTGGGCACCATTTGTAATTAGAAAGAATGCAGTTGTAAGTAATATTCAAATCAAATGTAATGAAGTAGATGAATCCATAACAAACTCAGCAGATAGAGCAAAAGGATTAACCTGGACAGGACTTAGATTCCAATGGGATTGCCAAAGAGGTTATGAAGATAGATTTACAGGAAGACTTGAATATTCAATTATAGAAAATGCAAATATTCTTTTAAGAGCATTTGGTTGTGATATTACAGTAGACGGTTGTGTATTTAGAAACTCATCTAATATGGGTATTTACATGGATGCAGAAAAGATCCAAACCGAAAATGGAGACTGGTTCGTTGAATACACACATATGACAATTAAAAACTGCATCATGTCCAACATGTTAGCTACTGCAATTAGCTGTCACTATTCAAATGAAAATTTCTATGATCATGATTCAAATGGAAAGATTATTGGTAGTGCATTAGATGATACACTTTCTTATGACAAGACCAAGAATACAACTCTTAAACAAGAAGGTTTCTTAGATATATACAATTGGCAAAATCTCAAAGAAGTAGACCTTATGGGTGGTTCAGCAGATATTCCAGATATAGCAAAATTAGCATTATCTGCAGCAACAGAAGAAATATTCTCACTTCCAGCATTCAAACCATATATTTATCCAGAGAATGATGCGGCTGGTGAAGGACAAACAACAAACTATGTACATATGGGTCTTATGTCTACAGGATTCCTTAATCCATCCGTATTTGAATGTACGTTTGAGGATGAAAGATTCCATTATATAGACTTAAGAAAAGAAGATTTAGGAGATCTTGAAGACTTGTTTGGTGTATTGCTTAAAGAAAAACATTTCAAACTTTGGGTTTATGACAAAGACGCAGACATAACACCAAAATCCAAGTATGTCTTAGATAGATACACATTATTTAGATTACATCCAGAGGAATAGGATGGAAAAGAAAGGATTAGGCGTTATACTTGAAGGCGGAGGCGTAAAGGGTGCTTACCATGTAGGTGCCCTTAAGGCTTTTGAAGAAGCCGGCTTTGAATTTAGTGGATATGCTGGAACTTCAATTGGTGCACTTAATGCTGCCCAACTTTGCCAAACAGATTTAAAAACATTAACCGAGATTTGGGAAAATGTTGTTACTACAACCATCTATGATGTAGACCAAGAACTCATAGACAAATATAAAGAATCAGGCTTCAGCTTAGACTTCATTAAAGCAGCCATTAAGAAGAGAAAAAACTTTAAGGATTACTACAAAGGCACGCAGGTAAACATGTATGATTTCATACACGGACATCTTGTGGAAGAAGAATTAAGGAATAGTTCAAAAGATTTAGGCTTTGTGACGTATTGTATTACAGACTGGAAGGGTTTAGAGATGATGAAAGAAGAAACACCCGAAGGAAGTCTAGTGGACTTTGTAGAGGCTTCAGCAGCGTTCCCTGCGTTCCCTGCAAAAGAGATTAACGGAAAGAAGTATATAGATGGTGGTGCTTGGGACAACTGTCCAATAAATCTATTTGCTAGAAATGGGTATAGGAAGATGGTCGTTATTAGAACTGGCACAAAAGATTTTAAGAGAAAAATAGAAAGAGGGGACTTGAATTTACTTTGTGTTGTTCCTAAAGTGGATTTAGGAAAGACAATGGAGTTCGATGCTGGTATAATAGAAAGAGATATGAAATATGGCTATGAGGATGCAAAGAGAATCATAGACAAAGAAGGCATATATTTTGAGAGATAGATAAGGGGTATAAGATGAAGAACAAGATATTACTTTTAGATTCGAATAGTTTGTTGCATAGAGCTTATCATGCACTCCCACCGATGAGAACAACTAATGGAATGTGCACAGGTGCAATCTATGGTTTTTTATCTATTCTTCTTAAACTCATAAAAGAGCAAAAGCCTACTCACATTGCAGCCGCTTTTGATGTTCATGGCGGTACATTTAGAAATGACTTATACTCAGAATACAAGGCCAATAGATCTCCAATGGATGAAGACTTGCATGTACAAGTTGAACCACTTAAGAAACTTCTGAAAGATATGGGAATTAATGTCGTAACATTGCAAGGTTTTGAAGGGGATGATATCTTAGGAACATTATCTAGAAAGTTTGACTCAGAAAACATAATAGTTACTGGAGATAGAGATATGTTCCAGCTTGCCACACCTAATACCAGAATATTCTGGACTAAAAAGGGTGTTAGCGAGATTGAAGTTGTAGACCTAGAGTATTTAAAAGAAATGGGATACACTCCAGAAACATATATAGATTACAAAGCTTTGCATGGAGATTCTTCAGACAATATTCCTGGTGTTGCTGGAATTGGAGAAAAGGGTGCAAAAAAGCTAATAGATACATATGGAAATATCCAAGGAATTAAAGACCATTTAGATGAAATTCCAGGAAGAGAAGGAAATGCATTAAGAGCAGGCATAGACCAATTGCCACTTTGGAGAAAACTTTGTGAAATTAGAACAGATGCTCCTTTAGACATTACTCTTGAAGATATTGCATTCACACCAGTATATAGTGTGGAGGCAAAGAAAGATCTTCTTGAAATGGAAATGCAGTCTATAGTAAAGAGAATGGACTTTGAAGAAGGTGCAGACGAGTTAGTATTAGAGAACAATGCAGAACTAGTTGAAGTATCTACAGAAGATGAAATAAAGAGCGTTTTAAAAGATGCAAAAGAGATTTCGCTTTATATAGATTCAGACACTATTCATTTTGCTGTAGATGATAAAAAGGAATACATTATTTCTTGTACCACAGATTTGTTCTCATCTGGTGTAAGTTTTGATGATGCTCTAGAAATCTTAAAAGCAGAGTTAAAAGATAAAGTTCTTATTTGCTATGATTATAAATCTTTGGCAAAACAATATGACATTATACCTAAAGATTTTGTAGACATTATGATAGCCGCACATCTTTCAAAAGGTAGTGTTCCAATGAAAGGAGCAGTCCAACTTTGCGAGATAGAAAAGCTTAGTGCCAGTGCTTCTAGTTTGCTTATTCTCAAAAACAAATATATATCAGATTTAAACACAAAACGGATGTTAAAACTACTAAATGAGGTAGAAGAACCCCTTGCTGTTGTATTAATGAAGATGGAACAAAGAGGAATATGTGTGCATGCAGATGTGTTAGATACACTAGAAAAGAAATACACACAAAAGATTTCCGAATTAGAAAAAGATATATATTCTTTAGCTGGATGTGAGTTCAATGTAGCCTCTCCAAAACAGATGGGAGAGATATTGTTTGATAAGATGGGACTTGCACGTGGCAAGAAAACAAAGACAGGTTTTTCTGTATCTGAAGAAGTTCTCTCAGACCTTGCAGGAGAGCATCCTATTATAGATAAGATATTGGAGTGGAGACATTACACAAAGCTCAACTCAACATATGTAGTAGGGCTTAAACCATTAATTCGTGCTGGAAAGATACACACAGAATTTAATCAATGCATAACAGCAACAGGAAGACTTAGTTCCACAAATCCAAACCTACAAAACATCCCAGTTAAGGGAGAAGATGCAAAAGATTTAAAGAGTGCTTTCTCTGCAAGTGATGGTAATGTTTTAGTTTCAGCAGACTATTCTCAAATTGAGTTAAGATTGCTTGCACACTTTAGTGAGGATGAAGATTTAATAGATGCATATCAAACATCTAGAGATATACACGCAACAACGGCGGCAACTATTTATGGAGTAGATATTAAGGATGTAACATCAGATATGAGAAGAGTTGCAAAAGCTGTGAACTTCGGTATTGTATATGGTATTAGTGGTTTTGGTTTATCTCAGAACATAAATGTATCTAGACAAGAAGCACAATTATTTATAGACCAATATTTCTTATTGCATCCAAAGGTAAAAGAATATTTAGACAATCTCAAGGAAATAACTAAAGAAAAAGAATATAGCGAGACATTACTTGGAAGAAGAAGAGCATTGCATGATATTAATGCATCTGCATAC
>CAMVBZ010000092.1 GCA_947165815.1 uncultured Clostridia bacterium | reverse complement strand
TATGCTTAAATTAGGATCTTTCTCAATTGCTTCTCCTAGGAATAATGCATAAGATGGTGTACAACAAAGTACTGTTGCACCAAAGTCTTTCATGAGTTGTAATTGTCTTTGTGTATTACCAGTACCACAAGGAACAACTGCACATCCCATTAGTTCGCCACCATAATGTGCTCCAAGTCCACCTGTAAAGAGTCCGTATCCATAAGAAATATGGATAATGTCTTCTTTTGTAACTCCTGCAATTTCAAGAGATCTTGCAAATGCTTCAGACCAGTCATCTAAATCTCTTTGTGTGTATCCAACTGTTGTGAGCTTGCCTGTTGTACCAGAACTTGCATGAATACGTACTATGTCTTTCATAGGACAAGCAAAGAATCCAAATGGATAATTTTCTCTTAAATCATGCTTTGTTGTAAATGGTAACTTTGTTATGTCTTTAATAGACTTGATATCCTCTGGTTTTACACCAGCTTCATCCATCTTTGCACGATAGGCCTTTTGATTCTCGTATGCATACTTAACTTCTGCTACAAGTCTCTCACTTTGTAACTTTTCCATATCTTCTCTAGACATGGTCATAATTTTTTTGTAATTTTCCATTCTTCCTACCTTTTCAACTAAATGTTGTATCCTTTTTCTAGCGCTGCTTTATTTAGTTCATAAAGAGTTGGCTTTATTGTTTGTTTTAAAGCATTATCTATTTCTTTAAAGCTAATTCCTAATTGCTTTGCAAGTGCTCCTATCATTACTACATTAACGGATTTTACAGAACCTATTTCCTTTGCAATCTCAAGAGCGTCTACAGCAATAAGCTTTCCACATCTTTTCTTAAGTTCGTCTAAGATGTTGCTTGGATATTCTCTTGCTCCAGTAATAACTGGCATAGGCATAATTTGTTGTGTATTAACAACAATAATTCCGCCATCTTTTAAATAATTAGTGTATCTAATGGCCTCTAATTGTTCAAAAGCAAGAATTATGTCTGCATCTTTTAATCCAATAATTGGAGATTTTACCTCGTCTGCAATTTTAACATTTGTTACAACAGAACCACCTCTTTGAGACATTCCGTGTACCTCACTTAACTTGCAATCTAAATTCTTGTTTACTGCTAATGTACCTAGTATTCTAGATGCTAATAAAGTTCCTTGTCCGCCAACACCAACTATTAATATGTTAGTTCTCATTTTTCTTCTCCTCCTTTAATAGCATTGAATTTACAAAGTTGCTTACATACACCACATCCAACACATTGTGCTGAATTAATAAGTGCTGAACCATCTTTTTGTTTATATATTGCTGGACATCCAATCTTTAAGCACATTCCACATTTCTTACACTCCTCTATATTGAGTGCAGGTTTTGCTTTGTATGTCTTTAAGAGAGCACATGGATGCTTTGCTATAACAACAGAAACACCATCTGTATTAACTGCTGTCTTAACTGCTCTTTCTACTTCTGCTAAATCATAACTATCTACTATGTCTAAACTCTTAACTCCAATTGTCTTAACAAGATCATCTAATGGAAGTATTGGAGCTGGTGTGTTTTTAAGTGTTAAACCAGTTGCTGGGTGTTGTTGATGACCTGTCATACCAGTTGTGGAATTATCTAAGATAATTAATGTCATATTAGAGCCATTATAAACTGCGTTTACAAGCCCTGTAATACCGCTGTGAATAAAAGTACTATCTCCAATGACTGCTACTGTGTGTTTGGATTGTTCTCTTCCTAGAGCCTTTTCAAAGCCATGTGCAATTCCTACACTTGCGCCCATACATACAACTGTGTCTACAGAACTAAGTGGTGCAACTGCTCCTAGCGTGTAACAACCAATATCTGCTGAAACTGTGAGTTTTAGTTTTGAAAGGACATAGAATACTCCTCTATGTGGACATCCTGCACACATAACAGGTGGTCTTACAGGAAGGTCTATCTTCTCAATATCTACCTTCTCTCCAAGTACTCTTTCCTTTATTAAGGAAACAGAATACTCTCCTTGTAATGTGAATAAATTCTTGCCATCACATTCAATACCATTTGCTTTGAGTTGGTTTTCAAAGAATGGTTCTAGCTCTTCTATAACTATTACTCTCTTTACTTTCTTTGCAAATGCTTTAATTTGTTCAATTGCAACAGGATATACCATTCCAAGTTTGAATATAGATGCATTTGGAAGTGCTTCTCTTACGTATTGATAAACAATACCAGAACAAACCACACCAATTTCTGTATCTCTTATTTCTTCTCTGTTAAACCATACTCCAGCATTTAAATCTGCTTTGAGTTTATTTTCTCTTTCTTCAACCTTTATATGTCTACCAATTGCAGAAGATGGCATCATGGTATACTTTGTTATGTCTTTGACATACTTCTTGTCTTCAACCTCAACTCTATCCTCTTCCTCTACAAAGCTTTGTGAGTGTGCAAGTCTTGTTGTAGTTCTAATAAAGACTGGTGTGTCATATTCTTCAGAAAGCTTGAAAGCAAGTTTTGTAAACTCTTTTGCTTCTGCACTATCAGATGGTTCTAACATTGGAACATGTGCTGCTCTTGCATAGAATCTACTGTCTTGCTCATTTTGGGATGAATGCATTCCTGGATCATCTGCTGCAACCATAACCATACCACCATTAACACCAGTATATGCTGCTGTAAAAAGTGGGTCTGCTGCAACGTTAACTCCAACGTGCTTCATACATGCCATAGATCTTACTCCTGCTATGGATGCACCTACTGCAACTTCAGTTGCAACCTTTTCGTTTGGTGCCCATTCTGCATATACCTCAGGATATTTAGCAATAATCTCACTAATTTCCGTGGAAGGTGTGCCTGGATATGAGGATACTACCTTTACTCCAGCTTCATATGCACCACGAGCAATTGCTTCGTTACCTAACATAAGTTTTTTTGCCATATATATACCTCTTTTTTATCTTCCGTTTCCGTAATAGTTTATTAAGCAACCATCTAAAATGATTTGCTTTTCGTCATCTGTGAGTTGGTCTATAGATAATGTGATAGCCTTCTTTTCATTATTTCTAATTAAAGTTGCTTCCATATCTTTCTTTCCAGATGAAATATTATCTCTAATATTCTTTATAAGAATATAATCTCCAATTTCAAACTCATCTTTTGCATTAATAAATGGAACCATACCCCAGTTAATTAAGTTGGAACGATATCTCTTTGTAGCATATTCTCTTGCTATATTTGCACCGCCACCTAAGAATCTTTGGCAACTTGCTGCTTGTTCTCTTGCAGAGCCATCTCCTGGTTTATTTGCAAATACTACACTTGCTATAGAAACATCCTTTGTATCTAAGCCTAATTCTTTTGCTATTTCATCTTTTCCATCTCTAACTGCTTTAGATCTAGCAACATAACCTGGATCTTTTCTAGAAAGAGCAAATTCTGCTAGTCTTAATGGGTTAGAACGATATGAAGATGTTTCTCCACTTGGAATAAGTTCATCTGTTGTAGTTACTGGGTCTTTAATTACAGAGCAAACCTTTAATAAAAGATTGTTCTTAAGTTCTTCTATCTTAGGAATGTCTGTTATGTTTGGACCATATACAAGTTCTTCTTTTGGATTTGCTTTCTTGTATCCGTTATATACTCTGTTTGCGTATATGTTTTTGTCAAAATTGAATTCATCAAAGTTTTCATCAAAGTCTAGTCCAAGAGCAGATGTTAAAACGCCTCCATTTGCTGCTGTTGCTGCAATAGATCTAGCATCCATAAGTGCTACAGATGCAATTTGTCCATCTGCAGGCTTACTTCCTTCTCTTCTTTCAAAGTTTCTTGTTGTGTGTCTAATGGATAATCCATTATTGCAAGGAACATCTCCTGCTCCAAAGCATGGACCACAGAAACATGGCTTAATTACAGCACCACTTTCTATTAAAGATGATACTGAACCGCCTTTAACAAGAGATAAAAGTGTTGGCTCTGAACCTGGATATACAGTTAAAGTGAATGCACCATTCCCAATGTTCTTTCCTTTTAAGATATTTGCTGCTGTGGCGATATTATCATAAGTACCACCTGCACAACCTGCTATAACAGCTTGGTTAACTTGTACTTTGCCATTAACTATCTTGTCTCTAAGTTTAAATTCACCATCTTTAAGCTTTAAAAGTTTTGTGCCTTTTTCTTCTACTTCTTTTAATACCTTTTCTGGATTAGAAATAACTTCTTCTAATGTATAAACATTAGATGGGTGGAATGGGAGTGCAATGACTGGTTCAACTTTGTCTAAGTCTACTATGATTGCTCTGTCATACTCTGCACCATCTTTTGGTTGGAGTTTCTTATAGTCTCCTTTTCTTCCAAATTTATCTAGATAATTTTCAACTTTTTCGTCTGTTTCCCAAATTGAGGATAAACATGCAGACTCTGTTGTCATTACATCTATTCCGTTTCTATATTCTATAGGCAATGATTTAATTCCATCTCCAACAAATTCTAAAACTGCATTTTTTACAAATCCTTCTGCATATGTGGAACCAATGATGGAGAGTGCAACGTCCATAGGACCAACACCCTTTCTTGGTTTTCCTTTTAGATATACAGCTATTACCTTTGGATATGGGATGTCATAAGTTCTAGAAAGTAATTGCTTAACTAGTTCTGGTCCACCTTCTCCGATTGCCATAGTACCTAATGCACCATATCTGGTATGTGAGTCTGAACCTAAAATCATCTTTCCACAACCTGCAAACATTTCTCTCATGAATGTGTGTATAACTGCAAAAGATGCTGGAACATATATTCCACCGAACTTCTTTGCACAAGATAATCCGAATACGTGGTCATCTTCATTAATTGTTCCACCTACTGCACAAAGTGAGTTATGACAGTTTGTTAGTACATAAGGAATTGGGAACTCCTTAAGACCAGATGCTTTGGCTGTTTGAATGATTCCAACATAAGTGATGTCATGACTTGCTAAGGCATCGAACTTGATCTTTAAAGCATTGTCATCTCCGCTGTTGTGATTACTTAAAATAGAATATGCTATGGTGTTCTTCTTACTACCACTATTGCACTCTGTTTTAAGCTCGCCATTAACATAGTATGCTTTCTCGTTAACTAGTGTAATCCCTTTAATCATTGCTTGCTCCTATATATAACGTTAAGTATTTAAAGTTGTATTCACCTTGCTCTTTTTGTGCCCTTTCCACAAAC
>CAMVBZ010000091.1 GCA_947165815.1 uncultured Clostridia bacterium | reverse complement strand
AAAGTTCTTTGCAGTTAAACCAGAAGCATTCACAGGAGAAGAAAAAGATGCATACCTTGCAACAATTAAGGGTGTAACTCTTGCATCTGATGCATTCTTCCCATTCAATGATAACATTGAAAAAGCTGCAAGAAGTGGTGTTTCATATGTTGTAGAACCAGGTGGATCTATTAGAGATGATTTAGTAATAGAAAGTGCAAATAAACACGGAATGGTAATGTGCTTCACAGGCATGAGATTGTTCCATCATTAATATTTATATTAAGAGGAAAGAAATGGTTATATTAGTTGTAGGTGGAGGCGGAAGAGAACACGCCATAATAAAAGCACTAAAAAAGAACAAGGATATAGATACTATCTATGCCACACCAGGAAATGGTGGTTTTGAAGGAGATGCAATCTGCGTTAATATCGGAGCAAAAGATATTAAAGGTATTGTAAAGTTTGCTGTAGAAAAAAAAGTTGACTATGTAGTAGTTGCTCCAGATGACCCACTAGTTCTAGGTTTGGTAGATAAACTTAATCAAAAAGGTATTCCTTGCTTTGGACCTAATAAAAGAGCTGCAATTATAGAGGGTAGTAAAATCTTCTCTAAGAACCTTATGAAGAAATATGGTATCCCTACAGCTAAATATAGATCTTTCAAAGAAGAAGAAAAGGCAATTGCATATTTAAAGAAACAAAAAATGCCAATAGTTGTTAAGGCAGATGGCTTAGCACTAGGTAAAGGCGTTTTAATTTGCAATACATTAGATGAGGCAATAAAAGCAGTCCAATCCATGATGGAAGATAAGATTTTTGGAGAGAGTGGTTCTAGAATAGTTATAGAAGAGTTCTTAGAGGGTCCAGAAGTTTCCGTATTGTCTTTCACGGATGGTAATGTGGTTATACCTATGGTAAGTTCCATGGATCACAAGAGAGCCTTAGACGGAGATCAAGGTTTAAATACTGGTGGTATGGGAACTATTGCTCCAAATCCATATTACACAAAAGAAGTTGCAAAAGAGTGTATGGAAAAGATATTCCTTCCAACAATTAATGCAATGAATAAAGAGAATAGAACATTTAAAGGATGCTTGTACTTCGGTCTCATGATAACCAAAGATGGTCCAAAGGTTATAGAATATAACTGCAGATTTGGAGATCCAGAAACACAAGTTGTATTGCCACTTCTAGAATCAGACCTTTTCACAATTATGCAAGCAACTACAAATGGTACACTTAAAGATACAGAAGTTAAGTTTAAAAATGAATGTGCTTGCTGTGTAATTATGGCTTCAAAGGGATATCCAACACATTATGAAAAGGGATATGAAATTACAATGGAAGATAAAGATGGTGTATATGTTGCAGGTGCAAAACTTGAAAACGGAAAACTATTAACAAATGGTGGTAGAGTTTTAGGCGTTACAGCAACAGCTC
Organism: uncultured Clostridia bacterium; assembly: GCA_947165815.1. GTDB lineage: Bacteria > Bacillota > Clostridia > Christensenellales > CAG-917 > RGIG8124. Next base: position 3,780 of record CAMVBZ010000091.1, on the reverse strand, counting down.
CAACTTTAAAAGAAGCTATATGCAAAGCATATAAAAAGGTTGAAAAGGTTCATTTTGACAACCAATATTATAGAAAAGATATAGGACAAAGAGCATTAAAAGCGGAGGAAAAATAATGGTATATCGTGTTTATGTAGAAAAGAGAAAGGGTCTAGACAATGAGGCAAGATCATTATGTGAAGAATTAAAATCTTTACTAGGAATTAAAGGTCTCAAAAGTGTAAGACTTTTAAATAGATATGATGCAGAGAATATCACAGAAGAATTATTCAATAAAGGTATTAAAACTGTTTTCTCTGAACCACAACTAGATGTAACTTATGAACACTGTCCAAAAGTAGATGGAAGAGTGTTTGCTGTGGAATATTTGCCAGGCCAATTTGACCAACGTGCAGATTCAGCTGCTCAATGCTTACAAATCTTATCTTGTGGAGATAGACCAACTATTAAAACAGCAAAAATCTATTTGTTAGAAGGTAATATCACAGATAAGAGTTTTGAGACTATAAAGAAGTATGTTATAAATCCTGTAGAGGCTAGAGAAGCAAAGTTAGATAGATTTGAAACACTTGCTTTAGATATAGTCCCGCCAGACCAAATAAAGGTATTAGACGGCTTCATTTCATATAATGACGAACAATTAAAGTCTTTCTTAGATGAATATTCACTTGCAATGGACTTAGATGACTTAAGATTCTGCAGAGATTATTTTGCTAGTGAAAAGAGAGACCCAACAATTACAGAAATCAAGGTTATAGACACATATTGGTCAGACCATTGCCGTCACACAACATTCTTAACAACAATAGATTCAATTACCTTTGAAGACGAAGAAATTCAAAAGGCATACAATGAATATTTAGATGGCAGAAAAGAAATAAATAGAACAAAGCCAATTAATCTTATGGATATTGGTACTCTTGCTTGCAAAGTTTTAAAGAGCAGAGGATTACTAAATAAATTAGATGAGTCTGAAGAAATCAATGCATGTACAGTTAAGATAGAAATAGAAGTAGATGGAAAGAAAGAAAAGTGGTTACTCTTATTTAAGAATGAAACACACAACCATCCAACAGAAATTGAACCATTTGGTGGTGCAGCAACATGTATTGGTGGTGCAATTAGAGACCCATTATCTGGAAGAAGTTATGTATATGCAGCAATGAGAGTAACAGGTGCCGGAGATCCAACAGTTCCAGTTTCTGAAACAATTCCAGGAAAACTCCCACAAAGAAAGCTCGTTAAGACTGCAGCTGCCGGTTATTCTTCATATGGTAACCAAATTGGTCTTGCAACTGGTATGGTAGATGAAATATATCATCCAGGATATGTTGCAAAGAGAATGGAAATTGGTGCAGTAATTGCAGCAACTCCAGCAGAAAACGTTATTAGAGAAAGACCAGAAGAAGGAGATATAGTAATTCTTATTGGTGGAAGAACAGGAAGAGATGGTATTGGTGGTGCCACAGGTTCATCCAAAGCACACAATATTAAGTCTGTAGAAAAGAGTGGTGCAGAAGTTCAAAAAGGTAATGCTCCAGAAGAAAGAAAATTACAAAGACTATTTAGAAATGAAACAGCTTGCAAGATGATTAAACGTTGTAATGACTTCGGTGCAGGTGGTGTATCTGTAGCAATTGGCGAACTTGCAGATGGATTAGATATAGATTTAAATGCTGTTCCAAAGAAATATGAAGGATTAGATGCAACAGAACTTGCAATATCTGAATCTCAAGAAAGAATGGCTGTTGTAATTAGAAAAGAAGATGTAGATAAGTTTATTGCTTTAGCAAACAGTGAAAATCTTGAGGCTACAGTTGTTGCAAAAGTTACATCAGATAATTATCTTACAATGCATTGGAATGGAAAGACTGCAGTTAGATTAAGCAGAAAATTCATGAACTCCAATGGTGCAGAAAAACACATTAATATAGAAGTTCCAAAATCAAAGAAATTTGCAAAAGACATTCCTTCTAACTTTAAGGATGGAATTTTAGATTTAGCAAAAGATCTTAACGTATGTTCAAAGAGAGGATTATCTGAAACCTTTGACTCAACCATTGGTGCAGGCACAGTATTAATGCCATTTGGTGGTAAATATCAATTAACACCAATTCAAGCAATGGTACACAAGATTTCTGTAGAAAAGAAACATACACTAGATTGTTCATTTATGTCTTGGGGATATAACCCATTCATTAGTGAAAAGAGTCCATATCATGGAGCATATCTTGCTGTAACAGAAAGTTTATGTAAGTTAGTTGCAACTGGTGCTACATTAGAGGATACATATTTAACATTCCAAGAGTACTTTGAAAAACCAGGAAAGAATCCAAAGAGATGGGGACAACCAGCAGCTGCTTTGTTAGGTGCATATAAGGCACAACAAGATTTCAAGATTGCAGCAATTGGTGGTAAGGACTCTATGAGTGGTAGTTTTGAAAAACTAGATGTTCCACCAACACTTGTTTCATTTGCAGTAACAACTGGAAAGACAAAAGATGTTATAACAAACGAGTTTAAGAAAGCAGGAAACAAAGTAGTTTTAATTACTCCAAAGTATGACAAACTCGGTATCCCTGAAATAAATTCTTTAAAAGAAAACATTGCACTTATAAATAAACTCAATAGTGAAGGAAAAATCTTTGCTGCATATACACCAACATATGGCGGTGTTGCAGAAGCTATTGCAAAGATGTGCTTAGGTAACAAGTTTGGATTTAAATTTGAAGATAATGTAGATTTAGAAACATTATTCGGATATAGATATGGTTCATTTGTTTTAGAGACAAACGAAAATGTAGGCACACTTTTAGGAACAATTCAAAACGTAGAAATGTTTGAATACAAGAAAGAGAAGGTTACTATTGTAGAGTTTGAAAGAAAGTATGAAAACAAGATGGAGGGTGTATATCCAGTTCTTGAAGATAGAGACTATAAGATGTACAAAAACTTCTCTTATGACAGAAAAGAAACTTTAAAGTGCAATATTAGTGTTGCTAAACCTAAGGTATTGATACCAGTATTCCCAGGAACCAACTGCGAGTTTGATACAGCAAAGGTTTTAAATGATGCTGGAGCAGAAACAAAAATCTTTGTTATAAACAACCTAAGTTCAGAAGGAATAGCAAGAAGTGTTGAAGACTTTGCTAAGGAAATCAAGACAAGCCAAATGATATTCATTCCAGGCGGATTCAGTGGTGGAGATGAACCAGATGGATCTGGAAAGTTTATTATGGCATTCTTTAGAAATGAAGAAATCAAGAACGAAGTAGAAAGTATGCTTTATAAGAGAGATGGTTTAATGTGTGGTATTTGTAATGGTTTCCAAGCTCTTATTAAATTAGGACTTGTTCCATACGGAAAGATTATAGACACAGATGTAAACTGTCCAACACTTACATTCAACACAATTTCAAGACACCAATCCAAGTTAGTAAGATTAAGAATTGCATCTAACAAATCTCCATGGCTTGCTGCAACTAATGTTGGAGACATTTATACAGTTGCTATTTCACACGGAGAGGGAAGATTAATGGCCAGTGATGAAGTTGTAAAGGAACTTGCTAAGAACGGCCAAATCGCAACACAATACGTAGATTTAAACGGAAATGCAACAGAAGCAATGAAATACAATCCAAATGGATCAGCATATGCTATTGAAGGTATTACATCTCCAGATGGAAGAGTATTCGGAAAGATGGGACACAGTGAAAGAATTGGAGAAGGACTTTACAAGAATGTTCCAGGCGAATTCGATATGAAGATGTTTAAGTCTGC
>CAMVBZ010000090.1 GCA_947165815.1 uncultured Clostridia bacterium | reverse complement strand
ATTGCCATTAAGAATCTTGCAAATGTGAATAACTTACATGGGTTAACATTCTTCTTTTGTTTTGCTAATCCTTTAACCATGCATTTTGCAACATGATCTGGTTTTTGTACTGGGAATGGCCTTTCTCTAATAACCTTTCCACTTCCCTCTGCTGCTTTTGCAAAGAATCCTGTGTCTGTTGCAACTGGATATAAGCAAGTGAGCTTAATGTTCTTTGGCATCTCTAAACGAATATTTTCTTGGAATCCGTTCATAGCAAATTTGGATGCACTATACAATGTGTAGCCTGGGACACCCATTTTTCCAATTGCAGAAACTGTAATTGCAAAGTGCCCTGGTTTTCCATCCATATACTTAACATACTTTTGATATGAATAAATTGGAGAATATACATTAACTTTGAAGATTAAATCTATTCTATCCCAATTGATGTAGTCCATTGTTTCATAGTATGGGAAACCTGCGTTTGCATAAAAGATATCTATTCCGCCCAATACTTCTGTAGCTTTATCAAAGATGGAGTCTACATTTTCTGGAGTAGAAACATCGCATACCATTGGTATAACTTTGTCTTTGTCAAATGTCTCAATCTTATCTGTTCTTAAGTCTACTGCTAATATCTTGTTGTCCCCTTTTACTAATAACTTTAGAGTTTCAAGACCTATACCACTGTTTGCACCTGTTAATACTATTTTCTTCCCCGTTAACATAATTTATTCTCCTTAGTCGTCTGATTCGTTTTCAAAGACGTTTATATCTGCTCTATGTTCTGCTGTATGTTGCATCTCTTCAACTTCTTCTTTTTGTTCTTTTGCTTTCATTAATCCATTAAGCTTAATCTTGAATATTGCGGAAACTAAGCAAAGTACTGCACCAGCAATATCTACTAATGCACCGCATACATTCAATGCTACATTATTGCTTCCCTTAATGCTGGAAAGATTTATTATACCGCTGATTGCAAGAATAATGAATGATATGATTTGTATAACAACAATGAAAGTATTGAATCCAATTTTTACATCTTTCTTTCCTTTAGATGCACTTAATTGCATACTTCCTGAAACTATCCAGAAGATGAAACCAATGAAATAAATTATTGCTTCGAAAACAAGGAATACAACTACTAATGCTGCGCCAAAAGCAAGGAATATTCCACCAATTGCTTCACCAGCATCTGATGTTCCGTCTCCATTTGCATCTGTATTAATGTTAAATGCTGCGAACATTGTTGCAATTAATACGCCTATGATACCAAGATATATTACTGCGAGTACTACATCTAAAATACCAATTGTTTTTTGTTTGTTTCTAATTAATGGTAATCTATCCATATAACCACTCCTTTTTTTACTAACAATAATTATACTTACATAATGAAAATATTTCAATTAAATGTAAAATAATAAAATAAGTAGATAATAATTCAATGCAATTGACAGAAAAAGCCTTTATATGCTAATATAAACTCGCTTTAACATTGGTACGGAGGAATACCCAAGAGGCCGAAGGGGCTCCCCTGCTAAGGGAGTAGTAGTTTAACAGCTAGCCAGGGTTCAAATCCCTGTTCCTCCGCCAAAATCTATTTTTAATCCCACCAATCTGGGATTTTTTACTAAAAGGGGGACATTTCATGAGAAAATCATCTTTGCGTAGTCTTGTTATATTATTAGTCTTAGTAATGGCATTAAGTGCTATTTTTGTTGCATGTAATAAGAAAGATGAAGGATTCAAATATCAACACAACCCAAAAGATAATCCAAGTGCAATGGCAGATATTGTAGAAGATAGTTCTTGCGTATATGGTTTCCGTCCAAGTGCATCTGGCCGTTTATACACATATGCAGACCATGATTTCACAAATCCAAAGGTTGTAGAAGAACTTCGCCAAGAAAGAATTAAGTATCATCAAGACTTAGAAGCATTATATGCTTTATTAAACCAAATGCTTGCAGAAAAGAAAGATACAGAAACAATCGCACGTGCAATTAGCACAAAGCGTAATGAAATCCGCCTTGCAGAAGCAAAGAATGCAGAAGAAGAGGCACAAATAAGACAAACAAACTTAACAGAATGGGGACAAGAAGAAGGTCCAACACCAGATCAATTATATGAAAAGTATGGTTCTTGGGAAACAGTTCTCACAAAGGCTTTCTCTGTCAACTCTGGCGCAGATGCATGCTTAGGATTATATGATCAATATTATGAAGTCTACGTTGCAGTAGGACAAATCAAAGGATAATTTCATAGTTTTACTATTATATTAAAAGGGCTAACCCAATATAACGGATTAGCTCTTTTTTATTTCTTTAGAAATACTATCTTAAATCTTTTCTAACATTTTAAGAACTATTGCACTGGAGTTTGCTGCTGCAATATCTCCAAAGTTCTCATAGCTGTCATGGGCTGCCCCATCTGCTTTGTCAGATAAACATCTAATAACTGTAAAAGGAATATTATATTGAATACAAATTACAGCAACAGACGCGCCTTCCATTTCGCAAGCATAGGCATTGTAATCATTTTGCAATCTTTCAACGTAATCTTCAGATGCAATGAATTGATCTCCAGTAGCTATAACACCTTTAAAGACATGTTCTTCACCCAATACTTCTACTGCACAATCATATGCTAAGTTTGTTAATAACAAATCTGTATCATAATATACGCCCGGGTCTGTTGCCATTCCAGGATCTCCGGAAAGCCAAATGAAACCATCGTTTGTAATCATACCATAGTCATGTTCAACAAGTTTTGTTGCTATAACTTGGTCCATTACTTTTGTTTCATCAGCAACACCGCCTGCAATACCTGTAAATATAACTTTTGATATCCTATAGTTATTAAACATAGCAGTTACGCCTGCAGTTGATCTAACCTTCCCTATTCCACACTTTGTAATAACTACTGGCTTTCCTTTAAGTTTGCCAACATAATATTTTAAGCCACCAATATTATCTGTTCTTTCAATATCTGCTTCTGTTATTAATTCTGCTATTTCATTATCCATAGCTGAAACAATACCAATATATTCTGTTTCTTCTACCTCTTCTGTTTTTGGCTTGTCACATGCACAAAGTGTGAGCAAGAGTAACAAAACTAAAATAATAACTGCAAAACGCTTCATTTTTATTCTCCAATAAATTTAATTAAGTATATAAATATCATATAATACTCAAAAACACAAGTAACATTATTTGACTATACTTAAAAAAAATAATATTATTTTTACATCAAATAAAGGAGAAATTTAGTATGAAAACAGCATCTAAAATAATGTATACAATTGGAAGAATATTCAATATTTTCGCAATTATTGCATGTGCAATCTTATTAGTAGTTGGTATTATTGCTATGGTAGCACCTGGAAAAATAGCTGACGGTTCAGATGAAATAGCTACCGCAGACGAAGCAAAAGCATTAGGTCTAACCATTCTGATAATAGGCGCTGTATTATTTGTTGTTTACCTTGTTATGTGCATACTTGCAGGACATGCAAAGAAAGCATTAAACAATAATAAGACAGAAAATGCACCACATATAGTTATGATTATCATTGGTGTTTTTGGAGATATTTTCTATTTCTTAGGCGGTATTTTCGGACTTATTGGCGAACATCAAGACTAATAGCAAAACAAACTAAAATAAATAATCCCATAAGCTAATAACTTGTGGGATTTTTATTATTATTTTTTCTACTAAAATTTAAAATGCTTACCAATGCAATAATTCATTTAGCCACGTTTTGAATTCCCTATAATTTGCTGGGAAATTTTGTGATCCCACTGCTCTAATACGAAATTCTTTTGTTTCGGCAACAAATTCAAACATTTCGCCATCACTAACATTTTTTGGATGTGGACCATCAAAACCATCCCAACCACCTATATTCAATTCGTTTAGTTTTTCAATAACTTCGCTGGTTTTAAGTTTTATAGTGCCACTTGGTTCTCTCTCTGGTGTTTTGCCAAAGTGAAAAATATAACGTGTCAAAGTTGTGGTTTCTTCGTCCGCTATGGCTTCGTATTCATATGTCATACGCATTCCACTAAGACGTAAAGTAAATCTCACTAGAGATTCTATTTTTTTATTTAATTGCTTTTTAGTCTTTCTACACATATTAAATTTTTTCTAGTACTATTGTCTCGCCATACATTAAGTCGCCTTCATCGTTTCTTGTGAATGGCCAATAGTTTGTTTCGCCGTCTTCTTCTCCTGCTTCAAACATCCACTTTCCATCTTTACATACGACTTCATGTGCCTCAAGAACAACGTTTCCTTCTTCATCAAATGGAATATCAGGATCTTCCTCTTTTATCATTTTGGCTTGTTCAGGTGTTACAACAGCCTTTAAAAGCAAGTTTTCCTCAGAGATTTCAATGATCATTCTTATCATGTTGATATAATCTGCATTTTCTTCATTGTCTTCCATTTTTTCAATATCTTCACGAGTGAGGAATCCTTCTCCATTCTCATCATAAGTCATAACACGTTTTACTCTATATTTACCTTCAAACTCCATAATAACTCCTATTGTGTTTATTAATAAATGTCCCTTTATAGTAGGGTTCTTCTAAAGTGATCAACCAGCCACAGTGCTTCTTAAAACTATGCCCACACGTTTTGAGATTGTGGGGTACGAATACCTGCAAGAAGTTCTTGTTCCCACAAATACCACTTGCCATCTGCTCCAAGACGAAGCACTACTGCACGAAGGCTATCTGCTCCACCACTTTGCAAGAAGAGTTTCTTGTATCCTTGGTTGGCATCAGAATATTGGTTGGATGTTACAGTAAGTGTGTAAGGTGTAGATGGTGTATAATCATTTGCTGGAGTTGCTCCTGCAAAGAATGAACGTGGAATATAACCCTTGCCATCCATGAATCTATCATTCAAGAAAGAAATATCTATCCCTGTTAGTGGTCTTGGTCCTTTTAAGAAGTTAAGCATTTCTTTGCCGTTTTCTCTATCTGTTGCATATACATTAAGTGCAAGTACTGTGAGTGCTGCTGTCTTAAATGGATCGTCAAGAGTAGCTTCGGGAAGTGCACTTAGTTCAGTTACATTCTTTGGCAATTCTTTGAAAGTGAATGTACTTTTTGGACTTACGGATGCTTTGACAGTGTTGACCGTCTTTCTCTTTAAATTACTAAAAAAATCAAATAATCCCATATTTATCTCCTTAATTATTGCTTAATTTCTTTTTCATCTTCAAAACATTTTTATTAGAAAAAATCTTCTTTATCTAGTCCACATTTTGGACATG
>CAMVBZ010000089.1 GCA_947165815.1 uncultured Clostridia bacterium | reverse complement strand
CAACAACATTCTTTCTCTTCCATATTATATCTCCATATACCCCCATAGGGTATTTTAATGATAGTATTAAAGGGTTGGAATGTCAATTAAATAGATAGTTTTTATATTAATTGTATTGGGTGTGGAAAAAGTAAAAAATAGTTATTTACCACAAAAATGCAATGATTTTACCCCTATTTTATCACAAAAATGCAACAAAAATATCCTATCTCACCACAAAATTGCAGTAATTTATTTTATATTTACCACAAAAATGCAATAGTTTTATCGTACAATAATCACAAAAATGCAGACATTAGTTAATTGTTTTATCATTAAAAGCATAGTTTTTGTAGGATTTTATTCTACACTTATTCTACACTTTATGCATTATTTTATCTTACACTATCTTGTATTTGGTCATTGTTATAATATATTGGAAATTGGGAATATAATGATTTTAAAATAAAAAACGTGATAGATTTCTCATATCACATTATTTACTTTTTGGAGCTGATGACGGGACTTGAACCCGTGACCTCCGCCTTACCAAGGCGGTGCACTACCGACTGTGCTACATCAGCATACCATTATTTTGTAAGCATAAAGAATTATAAGAAACTAAGTAGTGGTTGTCAATTATATTACTTTATGTAATCCTTTATGTTTTTGTGGACTAATTCTAAGAATTTTTTTGCTGTTTCAGCATCTTTTTCATTCATTCTAGAAGCAATAGTCATAGTTACGGAATTATCAAATGTTGTCATTGCAAGTTGAACGTATGGTTTGTATTTAACTGCGCCTGTAGACCAACCATCTACCAATGTTTTGTTTCCCATAATTAGTTGTTCTGGTTTAATAATTCCTATATTAGACATACTAAAGATTGGATTCTTATATCCAAGTTTAATACAGAAAGAAGCAAGTGAGTCTATAAATGTATTAAATGCAAGGTTGAGAAGAGGAATAGAGTATAATCCCAAGAACTTGTCTTCCTTTTGAACTTGTGTATCTTTGCAAACTACTGCAAGAGTTTCGTTAAAGGAATTTCCAATGTTTTGTACAGAAGATGGCATAAATCCTGTGAGGTTTGTCATTCCATATGTTTGTCCGTCTTTCATGTATCTTCTTAGATCACACATACAAGAAATATTTAAAGGATCACTTTCCTTCATATTGCACATTTCATATATTGTCCTTATATATGCTGTTAAGAATAAATCATTAATTGATGCGTTGTTTTCTTTTCCTTTTGCTTTGAATGCCAAGAATTCTTCTTTTGGAATATATTCCTTAACGATTCTATTCCTATCTTCTTTCGTTGCATCTGTATAAGGGAAGGTGGCAACATTCTTAACTGAACTTACATTGCTATTTAGTTTCAATGCTTTCTTTCTATCTTCTTCGTTGAAGATATCATAAACTTGCATTGAAGATCTAGAACCATCTTTAATTTTTGTTTGGAAAGAACCAGTTTGTATATATTCGTTATATAGTTTTGCTGTTGTGAGATAGAAATATCTTAAATCTCCTCCGTCAAAGCACATATGGTTAACGATATAACCAAGGATATCTTTTCCGCTACTTCTAATTAAGGCAATCTTGAATTGTATTTTAGATTTTTCGTCTATTTTTTGTGTAATGAACTTATCTAATTCTTCTTCTGGTTTATCTGTTTCTATAAAATAGAAAAAGTCTTCTGGAGAGTAGTCTTCATTAACAGTCCAGTATGATCTAATTGCAGATTTGTGGAAGGTGGATCTTAGTATTTTTGCAGTCTTAATAATGTACATATAAGCATTCTTAAGAATGTCTACATCTAATTCTCCATCATAATATAATGCAGTATGCATAGTCCCGTCATAGTAGTTTCTTAATATAAATTGCATCTTATCCCACATTTCAGCTGGGAATCTGTTTTCATTATTTGTTTTCATTATTGCCTCATTTATAAATAGTTTAGGTTATTTTATTGTATTTGAAGGTTAATGTAAACCTAATTAATTCGCTAAATTAATTATTTTTTTGAATACCCATCTTTAATTTTTTGCCTTTTTCTGTTATAATACTTAACTGGGAAGGGTTTGTATATGAATGCAGCAGGGAACAAAAGGACACCAAAAGATTTTCCAATTGAGAAATATCTAAATGAAATTGAGAACAACATGGGGAAAGACATTACAATAAATATTATTGTAAATGGAAAGTCTGTAAGAGAAGTAGTTGGTAAGATAGACTATTCAACCAACAAATTCTTTGGAGTTCGAGTATACAAAGGTGATGACAGTTTTGTCGAAACCTTTATGTTCTCGGAAGTGTTTACCGGGCATGTTATATATGAATTAAATGCAGAAGTTGAACCGGAAGTTTAGTCCGGTTTTTTTATATTAGTCTTTTAATTCTTCTCATTTGGTTTTTCTTATGATCTTCTAGTGAATGGACATAGATATTTAGGGTAGTAGAAGCATTTGCGTGTCCTAGTATTTCAGACAAGGTTTTTATATCCATTCTATTTTCTAAAGCACGAGTTGCAAAGGTATGTCTAAGACAATGGAAGTTTAAGTCTCTAACTTTTATTTGTTTAAGCAATGTATGGTATTTTTTAATGAACACTTTTTCATCCAATTTTGAACCATCATTTTTGCAAACCACCTTGTTAGATTTCTTGTTTTTCTTAGATTCTTGTAATAAAAGACGTAAGAAAGAAGGGAGAGGAATTTCTCTTATGGAAGACTTAGTTTTTGGTGTAGATACAGTATCCACCCATCCTCCAGTTGGTCTTCTCATTTTATATTGTGTTTTAGAAACACTAATAAAACCAGTCTTAATATTTACATCATTCCAAGTTAGAGCCAATATTTCTCCAAGTCTTAGTCCTGTATATAGAACAACTATAATGCCCAAGTATTCATCATCCTGAGACTTTTCGATATAATTCTCAATTTTGATTTGTTCTGTTCTAGTAAAAGCCTGTGCTTTGCTAGGTGAATCTTGTTTTGCTCTTTTTATCTTGGTTGTGGGATTATTTGATGTTATCTCAAAGTCTATTCCGTAGTTATATGCAAGTTTAAGAACTGAGATTACTATATTTATAGTTGCAGAAGTGAGTTTTCTATGTGTTCTTGGACTTATTGTTTCATGTAGAGAATTAAGATATCTTTGTACTGTTCTAGGTGTTATCTCTTCTATATCTAATTGTCCAATTGAAGGGGAGATATGTTGTATGTACACTCCTTCATATCTTAGAAAAGTTCTTTCTTTTACTTCGATTTTGTGGTTTTCATAAAGCCATTCGTTAATTAATTCATTTAGTATCATATGTTTCCTCCGTAAATAACATAGTTGTGTATTATATATTCATTTTAGAACAAAAATAAAAATGTCCCCTATTTCTAGAGGACACTTTGTATTTGTACGGTTTGATATTAGTTGCTTCCTGTTAAAGTATGTTTATTGAATTTGTCATAAGCATAGAGATCAAAGTATCCAGTTCCAGTTAAACCGAATAGAATTGTCTTTGTTTCGCTACTTTCTTTACACTTTAATGCTTCATCTATTGCAACTTTAATTGCGTGTGCAGATTCTGGTGCAGGGAGGATACCTTCACATCTTGCGAATTGTTCAGCAGCAGCGAATACAGATACTTGGTCTACAGCTCTTACATCATCTACATATCCCTCTTTGATAAGTTTTGAAATAATTGGGCTCATTCCATGATATCTTAATCCACCTGCATGTGTTGGTGCTGGCATGAAGTCATAACCAAGAGTATACATTTCAGCAAGAGGAGTAACTTTACCTGTATCACAGAAGTCATATCTAAATTCACCTTTGGTACAACTTGGACAGGATTCTGGTTCTACTGCTATGAAGTGTGCATTTCCTTTTCCATCTAGTTTGTCATGCATATATTCAGCAATTAGGCCACCGAAGTTAGAACCACCACCGATACATCCAATTACTTCATCTGGATATTCATCTATAGAATCTAGTGCCAATTTGGATTCAATTCCTATTATTGTTTGATGTAATAATACTTGGTTTAAAACACTTCCTAACTCATAGCGTGTATTAGGTTTTGTTACGGCAACTTCAACAGCCTCTGAAATAGCAGTGCCAAGAGAACCAGTATAGTTATCTGGAGATGCATCTAACATTGCTTGTCCAACTTTTGTTGTTGTAGAAGGACTTTCTATAACAGTTGCACCATATGTTTCCATTAATGTCTTTCTCATTGGCTTACTTTGAGCAGAACAACGAACCATATATACTAAAAGATCTAATCCGAAGTAACCACAAGCCATTGAAAGAGCGGTACCCCATTGTCCAGCACCTGTTTCTGTTGTTATGTTTGTAATTCCTTGAGCTTTTGCATAATATGCTTGAGCTATTGCAGAATTTAATTTATGAGATCCAGATGTGTTATTACCTTCGAACTTATAATAAATCTTTGCTGGTGTACCAAGAACTTTTTCTAAGCAATATGCTCTAACAACAGGGGATGGACGATACATCTTATAGAAGTCTTGAACTTCTCCTGGGATTTCAATATATTGGTTTGTATTATCCAATTCTTGTTTTGCGAGTTCTGTGCAGAAAATATGAGATAATTCATCCAAAGTAACGGGTTGCATTGTTCCTGGATTAAGTAAAGGATTAATATCTATTCCTTTCTTTTTCATATCTACACGAATGTTGTACCATGCCTTAGGGAGATCATGTTCATTGAGGTATGTCTTGTAAGGTATGTTGCTAGGTATTTTTTCCATTTTTCTCTCCTTCGACACTTTAATCTATATGTGTCTATTTTTATTATTTTTCTTATATCTAACCGCCTTTATTGCGATTTTAGATTTAGTTTGTTTTGTCTCGTCTGGGGGAGTTAAAATAAAAAACCGCACAGACAAACACTGGTCTGTACGGACAAATTCTTTTTAAATCTGCGGTGCCACCGTACTTGAGAACATATCACTATGTCATCCACTTTATAACTGCTATCACAGTCTTGTATTTAACGCTACCACGTCCATGACTACTCATTTCTTTTTGCCACAGCCCTCAGGAGACCATATTATCTAGTATTGTTTCTGTTCATCTTCCACCGTCATGAACTCTCTATAAGTCATATACTAGTTTTCTTTCCTTCAACGGTTTAGTACATATTAAACCCAGCGAGATGGTTTGTCAATATTTTTTGTAAACAAATTTCAACTATTTTTCAAGATTAGAAGTGAAAGTATATTTCTATATTTGCGACATTATCTCACAAAAGTGTTTCATTTTTATATTGATGGAATT
>CAMVBZ010000088.1 GCA_947165815.1 uncultured Clostridia bacterium | reverse complement strand
TTTGCAAAGAATTTATAATTTGTAAACATTAAAAATAGAAGTGATGTCTTGCTTAATTGTGAGGCATCATTTTTTTATTATAAATAGATAAATCTATTTGACTTTATCCTTTGATTCTTCTTATAATAAATCCAGTAATTTTTAAGTTGGTACAGAGATGCCGACAAGGTTATAGGCTAAATAGTGGTAGTAATATATACTACAACATCATTTTGATTATGTAATCTTGCTTGGTATCGGGCAAGATTTTTTAATAGGAGTGATGTATGAAAATTAAAAGCCAAGTTTTGAATAGCGAGACAGTAGGCAGAACAATTGCTCGTATTTCCCATGAAATTTGTGAACGTAATGATGGCGCAGAAAACCTTGTAATCTTAGGCGTAAAGAGTCGTGGTGTTCCATTTGCAAGACGTATTGCAACAAATATTAAGTCTTTTGAAAATGTTGATGTTCCTACAGGCGAATTAGATATAACACTTCAAAGAGATGATTATTCAGAAGAAAAGAAAAAAGAATTGGCAACAGAATCTATTATTCCTTGTGATATAACAGACAAGACAGTTTTAGTAGTAGATGATGTTTTATATACTGGAAGAACAGCAAAAGCGGCTATAGAGACAATATTTAAGTATGGTAGACCAAAGGCTGTTCAACTTGCAGTATTTGTAGATAGAGGTCATAGAGAACTTCCTATTAGACCAGATTATGTGGGCAAAAATATTCCAACTTCAAAGAGCGAAAGCATAGCAGTTAGATTTGAAGAAGTAGATGGCGAAACAGCTGTATATATAATGGAGTAATTATATGTATATTAATAAAGAATTAGAATCATTAATACAAGAGTTTAAAAACACAGGCAAGATTTGTGTTTCAGAGAATTATCTCGTTTGTCCAGGTTTGTGTGATGTACATGTACATTTCCGTGAACCTGGTTTTTCATATAAAGAGACAATCAAGACTGGATCTATGGCAGCAGCTCATGGCGGATATACAACTGTTTGCACAATGCCTAACCTTAATCCTTGTCCAGATACAATGGAACATCTCAAGATGCAATTAGACATTATTGAGAAAGATGCCGTTATAGATGTTATTCCTTATGGAACAATAACCATAAATGAAGAAGGCAAAGAGCTTTCAGATATGGATGCAATGAAGAATTTAGTTTGTGCTTTTTCAGATGATGGAAGAGGCGTTCAAAATGATGACATGATGAAAGCAGGAATGATAAAAGCCAAAGAATTAAATAAGGTTATTGCCGCACATTGTGAGGATAATTCATTGCTTCATGGTGGTTGTATTCATGAAGGAATTTATGCAAAAGAACACGGATTCATAGGTATATCTTCTGCAAGTGAGTATAAGCAAATTGAAAGAGATTTAAAGCTTGTTGAAGAACTAGGTGTTGCTTATCATGTTTGCCACATTTCAACAAAAGAGAGTGTTAATCTTATCAGAAACGCTAAATTAAGGGGCGTTAATGTAACTTGCGAGACAGCACCACATTATTTAACATTAACAGAAAATGATCTTCAAGACGAAGGTAGATTTAAGATGAATCCACCTGTAAGAAGCTTAGAAGATAGAGCTGCATTAATAGAAGGAATTAAGGATGGAACTATAGATGTTATAGCAACAGACCATGCTCCTCATTCTCTTGAAGAAAAAGCTAAGGGATTAAAAGGAAGTCCATTTGGAATAGTTGGTCTTGAAACAGCATTTCCAATCCTTTATACAGAACTTGTATTAAAAGAAATTATAACACTTGAAAAGTTGGTTGAATTATTAACAACCAACCCAAGAAATAGATTCTCCCTTCCTATTAAGAAGGACGATTACACAGTATTTGAAATTAAAAATAAATATAAAATAGATAGCAAAGATTTCTTATCTATGGGAAAGGCAAGCCCATTTGATGGAAAAGAAGTATATGGAAAATGCATATTAACAGTATGCAATGGCAAAGAAGTTTATAAGGCATAAAATTGGAGGAATAGATATGTCAAAAAGAACAGATATCAAAACAGTAATGATTATTGGATCAGGCCCAATTGTTATTGGACAAGCAGCAGAATTCGACTACGCAGGAACACAAGCTTGTATAGCCTTAAAGGAAGAAGGATATAAAGTAGTACTTTGTAACTCAAATCCAGCAACTATCATGACAGATACATTAATGGCAGACAAAGTTTATATGGAACCATTAACACTAGATTACATTGCAAAGATTATTAGATACGAAAGACCAAATGCAATTATTCCAGGAATTGGTGGACAAACAGGATTAAACCTTGCAATGCAACTTGAAAAGAAAGGTGTCTTAAAGGAATGTGAAGTTGAACTTTTAGGTACAAGTAGCGAAAGTATTGAAAAGGCAGAAGACAGAGAGTTATTCAAAGAAATGTGCCAATCTATTGGAGAACCAGTTATTCCATCTGAAATAACATACTCATTAGAAGAAGCAAAGAAAGCAGCACAAGACATAGGATATCCTGTAGTACTTCGTCCAGCATTCACATTAGGTGGAACTGGTGGCGGATTTGCAGAAAACGAAGAAGAATTAGTTGAAATTGGTGTCAATGCATTTAGACTTTCTCCAGTACATCAAGTTCTTGTTGAAAAGAGCGTTAAAGGATATAAAGAAATTGAATTTGAAATGATGAGAGACTGCGAAGACCATGTTATAACAATTTGTGGCATGGAAAACGTAGATCCAGTTGGCGTTCATACAGGCGACTCAATCGTTGTAGCACCAATTATGAGTTTAAGTGATAGTGATTACAAGATGCTTAATGAATCTGCAACAAAGATTATTAGAGCCCTTAAAATCGCAGGTGGATGTAATGTTCAATTCGCACTTAACCCAACAAGCTCTGAATATTTCTTAATTGAAGTAAATCCTAGAGTTTCTAGATCCTCAGCTTTAGCAAGTAAGGCAAGCGGTTATCCTATTGCGAAAGTTACAACAAAGATTGCTATGGGTATGACACTTGAAGAAATTAAGATTGCAAATACAAATGCAGCAAAAGAGCCAAGTCTTGATTATGTTGTAGCAAAACTTCCACGTTTCCCATTTGATAAATTCGCAACAGCATCCAACGTATTAGGAACACAAATGAAAGCAACTGGCGAAGTTATGGGAATTGGATCTAACCTTACTGAATGTTTACTCAAATCTGTTCGTTCTCTTGAAATCGGAGTTTGCCACTTCTATTTAAAGAAATTTGATTCATATACAACAGAACAACTTAAAGATTACATAAAGGTCTTTAAGGATGACAATATCTTCGCAATTACAGAATTAATTAGACGTGGTGTTTCTATTAAAGAATTACATGAAATAACCATGATTACAGAATTATTCCTCGAAGCAATTAAGAATATAGTTGATGAAGAAAATGTTCTTAGAGAAAAACCATTCTATATGGCAGAATTAAAGAAAGCTAAAAAGATGGGATTTAGTGATAAGTACATTGCAATGCTTTGGAATGCAAAAGAAATTGATGTTTACAACTATAGAAAGGATAACAAGTTGGTTCCTATTTTTAGAATGGCAGATACATTTCACACAGATGCATATATCCCATATTTCTATTCCTCATACACAGGCGAAAACAAATCTATCTTAACAAAGAAGAAAAAGATTGTTGTTCTTGGCGCTGGTCCTATTAGAATTGGACAAGGTGTTGAATTTGACTACTCAACAGTTCATGCAGTACAAACAATTAAGAAAGCTGGATACGAGGCAATTATTATAAACAATAACCCAGAAACAGTTTCTACAGACTATACAACAGCAGACAAACTTTACTTTGAACCATTAACACCAGAAGATGTTATGAACATTGTTAACTTTGAAAAGCCAGATGGTGTTATTGCATCCTTAGGCGGACAAACAGCAATTAACCTTGCAAAACCTTTAATGGAACGTGGTGTTAAGATTATTGGAACAGACTGCGAAGCTATAGACAAAGCTGAAGACAGAGACTTATTTGAAAAACTCTTAATAGAATTAAATATTCCACAGCCAAAAGGACAAGCAGTTACAAAAATGGAAGATGGAATTAAAGCTGCAAAAGAAATTGGATACCCAGTATTAGTTCGTCCTTCATTCGTTCTTGGTGGTAGAGCTATGCAAATTGTTGCAAATGAAGAACAATTAAAGCATTACTTAAAGACAGCTGTTGAAATTGACGAAGATAAGCCAGTTTTAGTAGATAAATATATTATCGGAAAAGAAGTTGAAATAGATGCAATTTGTGACGGATATGATGTATTTGTACCTGGAATTATGGAACTTGTAGAAAGAACTGGTGTTCATAGCGGAGACTCAATCAGTGTATATCCAACATTCTCAATCCCAGACAAAGTAAAAGGAACAATCTTAACATATGCAAAGAAACTAGGATTAGGAATTGGAATCAAGGGTTTATTTAACGTTCAATTCATCGTAGATAGAAACAACGAAGTATTTATCATCGAAGTAAATCCACGTTCATCTAGAACTGTTCCATTCCTTTCTAAGTCTACAGGATACAGCCTAGCAGACATTGCAACGGAAGTTATTTTAGGAAAAACATTAAAAGAACAAGGAATCTTCGGAATTTATCCAGACGAAAAGAAACGTTGGTATGTAAAGGCTCCAGTATTCTCATTCAATAAGATTAGAGGTTTGGATGCATATCTTTCACCAGAGATGAAATCCACAGGTGAAGCAATTGGATATGATGATAGACTTAACCGTGCATTATTCAAAGCATTACAAGCTTCTGGTATGAAACTTAAGACATACGGAACTGTATTTGTAACAATTGCAGATTGCGACAAAGAAGAAGCACTTCCACTTATCCAAAGATTCTACCAATTAGGATTCAATATCCAAGCAACACAAGGAACAGCAGATTTCTTAATTAAACATGGAATCCGTACACACGTCTTAAGAAAGATGAAAGAAGGAAATACAGATATCCAAGATGCATTACGTCAAGGACATATTGCTTATGTAATTAATACAAGTGATCCAAGTTCAACAGGTCAACTTAATGATGGATATAAGATTAGAACAATAGCAACAGAAAACAACATTACAATGTTCACAGCACTAGATACAGTTAAGGTATTATTAGACGTATTAGAAGAGACCACAATTACAGTATCTACAATTAATGCATAATTATGGAAAGAGTAGTATTTAAGATAAAAGATAATAAAAAGATTGCAAAGAATGTCTTTGAGATAAAACTTGAAGGCAATACAGATGCAATTACAAAATCTGGACAATTTGTAAACATACAATTAGACGGATT
>CAMVBZ010000087.1 GCA_947165815.1 uncultured Clostridia bacterium | reverse complement strand
TTCAATTTGTGTTCCAACTGGGAAGTCCACAACAGTTAAAGATGTGCAGTTTTCAAATGCCAAATCTTCTATTACTTTTATATTCTTAGAAATTGTTATTTGTAATAAGTTTGGAAGATTTGCAAATGCGCCAGTAGAAATTGTATGTACTGTGCTAGGTAAGTCTGTTGTATCAACACGTACTTCATTTTGTGAACCAGTATAAAGAGTTAAGATTCCATTAACAATTAAATACTTGTTAACTCCACCAGTTTTATAATCGTTAAGATATTTTGTGCTTCTTAAGATGTTAGAGCCAATGGATTCAACCTTTGTCAATTTGTCTAATGCAACACTTGCTAAATTAGAACAATATGCGAATGCTTCGTCCCCAATAGTTGTAATATTAGAATCATCAGCAAAGTCTATTAGTATTACCTTTGAGTTGCCATAGAATGCTTTCTTGCCAATTTCTGTTACATCATAATCTCTAAGTCCATCACCGAAATCGTATGAAATAGTAGATGGAATAGTAATAATTGTTGCACTCTTATCATATATGCCATCAATACGTACAGTGCCATCCAACTTACGTGTTAGATTGTTCTTATATAGATAGTCCTTGAAATACTTGTCTTGTGTTGTTTCATTC
Organism: uncultured Clostridia bacterium; assembly: GCA_947165815.1. Classification (GTDB taxonomy): domain Bacteria; phylum Bacillota; class Clostridia; order Christensenellales; family CAG-917; genus RGIG8124. The sequence goes on along the minus strand of CAMVBZ010000087.1, from coordinate 4,910 downwards.
AATTCCCACTTTGCATATAAATACAATGTGTTCTTTATAGATTCATTATTGGCATAATCTTTAACATCAACCTTCTTAGATACTGTTCCTTCATTGAAGTCAAATCTTTGTGTTGTTGTAATGTCTTTATACCAACCCTTGAATGAATAGAAATATGTATGATTCAAATCATCTGCTTTGCCTTTATATAAATAGTGTGCACCTTCAACAATGTTATCACTCAATGATAAAAGAATTGCACCGGCAGCTGAATTTTGTGTTATAAAATACTTGTCTCCAGATTTTAATCCTCTATAAGAAATAACTAATGGAGCACATACTAATTGTAAACCATATTGAGATGCTTCAAATGTTCTTGGAGCTGTGAAATAATATGTTGTTCCCTCGTAATCGAATGTGTAAGAACCTGCAGCGAATGTGTTTGTAATAGCAATCTTTCTGTCAACAAATGAGACAGTTGTTGCATTATCTATCTTGTTTTCAAGAGGAATAAATTCAATGTTGCCATCATCACTTGTGTATGTAATATATGCTGCTTTTGAGAAATCATATTTATCAACTGTTGGAACTATGTCTCCAAGTTGTGTTTCTCCTAATGCAATTGCTCTCAATTCTGGATCGCAAAGCATTGCATCTAGCAAGTTGAATTGAAGTGTAAATGTTCTTTCTGCCCATTTCGCATATAGTGTGAAGTTTTGGTTACTTGTGTATCCGTTATTTTCTAAGGATTCAGTGAAGTTCCAAATTTCTGTACCTGCTTTATCTTTATACCAACCAACGAAATCATATCCGTTAAAGATTTCCATTTCAGTTGTCTTTGGACGTGTTACAAAACCACTTAGTACTGCAACAGTTTGTGAATCTGGAGCAACTGGTGTTTGCCCGCTTAATGTATCTGTGGAGTCATTATTTATATCAAAGGAAACTTGTAAACTGTTTTGTGTATACTCTGCTCTTAATGTAATATCGCTGCTAATTACAATTGAGGTTGTGGAGGAATTGTATGAACCCCAACTAACTAAAGCCATATTATTTTGTCTTGTAGGTGGCATTACTGGATATGTTGTTATGAATTCTGCCCATGTGTATGTTGTACCCTTTTCAACATCAACACTTCTTAATCCTTCACTATCCTTTCCAGCAAATAATGGAATACCACCATTTGTGTCAAATGTTATTGTACAGTACTCTTTAGTATCTCTAACCTTTAAGAAAAGTTTAAATACACCTTCAAGAGTTACCTTATATCCATCTGCATCTTTGTATTTGGATTCAAAAGATACTTGAACATCATTCCTGTTTTGAGACAATAAGTCTGGATCGGAAAGCAATCTCGTATCAACAATCATGTCCTCTGTTAAAGAGAATTCAGACGCTGGATCTACCCAATATTCATATTCGTATTCTTCTGTTTCTTCGTTATAAATCTCTTTTGCAAAACGAACTTTCGCTTTAACATCTGAAAGTTTAAACTCATCTACAAAAATTGCTGAAGATCTTGATTCTGCTGGTGAAGATATATCTAATGCAACTGCATATCCATGGTCTTCAACAGGTGTGTTTCTGTTTGTTGGCGTGGATGAACCACCTAAAATATCACATGCTACCAACATTCCTGCTGTTAGAGCACAAAAGACAATTACTACCAACAATAGTGCTAGTTTCCTTTTCATCTTTCCTCCATGCGTATGGGCACGTATTTCTTATAAATAATATAAGTATATACCTATACGTATACAGAAACACTATAGCACATTACAATATCAAGTGTCAATAAAAGGATTTTACACAAAAAGTGTAAATTACTCTCTTGCAAGAGCCTCAATAACTAGTGCATACTTGGCACTACTTGGTCTTGATTTCACCACAAATCTATATGCATGATCACCATCACACATATCTATAGAATAGCCGGGAATATTAGCTATTGAGCTGTAATTTTTAAGATCAAATTCAAGGTGTTTTAAACTATTTTTTAGTTGTTCTAACCCACCCAAATCATTTTTAAGCAAATATTTTATGTTGTTTTCATCTATCTCATCAGCATCGAAAATCATTTTCTTTTTATCCATAAAAATATGACCTTTTGTGATATATGAATAGCCATTTTCTTTCTCGTTTTCCATAAGCAATTCTACATCATCTTCCATGAAGAAATTATCATTTTTTATTTCTTCTAAAATAAAACTTTTTTCTTTATTAGACCATAAATCTATGCGATTTGGAATATCTTTCCCATCCAAAGACTCTATAATACCATTATTATTGTATCTAAACTCAGAAGAGCATTCATTACATTTCATTATGTTATCTTTTGCGGTAATTTTAAACTCTGCACCACAAACTGGACATTTATATAAAATATTTTGCAATCCTTCTGCAAACTGCTTTCCCTTATATGTATATCCGTTGCTTATTTGGTACTCATGCTCATTAAATGAAAGTCTCTCCATTAAAAGATTATAAAGTTCCTCGTTGCTCTTGTTTTTTAGATCTTCAACACTAAATAACATATCGCAGTTAGTCTCACTTGGACCCTTTCTTGTACTCTTGCCCCACTTAGGTTCTATAAGCCCCGTACCATGTATTTTAATGGATCCAACAGGATAACGCATCATCTTAAGCAATCTTATAATAGAAGGCATTATAACGCTTGTTTGCCCATCGGAAGTTTCCTTGCCTTCAGGACAAATTATTACATTAATACCATCGTCTAAGTACTTTTTAATATTCTTAATACAAGTTAGGTCAGCATAAAATTGCTTCTTGTGTATAATATGATAATGCTTAAAAAGAAATGCAAATAGCTTGCTAGAATACTTCATATTCTCCGCGACAACAAAATTCACCTTCTCTTTTTTAAATGGGGCTAAAAAGTGAGCAAAATCAAGATTAGATGCATGATTACATACAATAATCATTGGTCCAGTTTTTAATTGTTCTTTAAACTCTGGAGAAACACTCTCTTTTACTTTAAAATATCTTCTAACACCCTTTGCTATAACCTTTAAAACGGCGTACAACGTAGGATTCCAAGGCATATGAATACTATCTTGGTTTTTATCCTTTTGCATCTTGTACCCCTTTTTCAGAGCCAAATATTACATCTCTATTTTTCATTATAACTGTTTCAACATTATCTGAATCTATTCTGTTTTTATAGAGATAGTCATAATACTTTTGTGCGCTCTTCTTTTTCTTAAATCTTACTATCATAACAATAGTCTCACCTTTTGCTGCATCATAAGCAAACATTGTCCAATCGGACTCGTCTTTTTCTAATCCAGCAGCAATCATTGTGCTCCAAATTAGTGGTACACCTTCCGCATATTTGTCATAGTAATAAACTACATATCCTTTATTCTCTAATCTATGTTTATAATCTTGTGCACTACAAGATGTTAACACCACAGAAAATATGGATAATATGACAACAAAAATGAGAACTACTTTGATACTTTTTTTCATAACTATATTTTATATAAAATATAAGTTTTTATCAAATAAAAATAGGCCCGAATTAACGAGCCTACTTTTACTACTATTTTTTGCTAATTATTTTGCATCCTTAACGCCTTGTTCTGTTCCAGCAATAACAATCTTTCCAGAACGTTTTACAGTAAGTCCATTGTCTTTTGCATCTTTTTCTGCATCTTTTGCATCATCAAGTTTCTTGAATTTAGCAATAGTTACATAAGCACCAGATGCACTTGATAGTGAAATTTCTGCTTTTACGCCATAAACTGTCCATTCGTAAACTGAATCGTCATTATAATCTGTTTCAACTGTTACTTTGTAACCCTTCTTTTCGAGTTTGGATTGATAACTCTTTGCGTTACATGCAACTAAGCATACACCTAAGATTGCAACGATTGCAATAACTGCTATTAAAGCAATAACCTTTTTGTTCATAATAAGTCTCCTCTTTAAAAAATATTTTTTAAGTAACTATATTTTATACTTCAATACTAAAAAAAGTCAATTTTTAATTTTTTGTATAAAAAAAAGGATCCGATTAAATCGAATCCCTTTTGTGGAAACCGGCATCGCGATACTCTCCCAGGCCCCTGCGAGCCAAGTACCATCTCCACTGCGAGTCTTAACTTCTGAGTTCGGTATGAGATCAGGTGGAACCCTCGCGCTAAAGACACCGGTAATGGTTGAATCTTCTTATCGAACATTCACAATTGCATAGCGAAGTGAAAACTTATTCTAAATTAAATTATTGGGTTTTCAATATTTCTTTGAAAAAAGCCCTCGATCTATTAGTACCAGTCAGCTGAATGTATTACTACACTTACACACCTGGCCTATCAACCTTGTTGTCTACAAGGGATCTTACTCAGAAAAATCTTTAGGGATATCTTATCTTGAGGCTGGTTTCACGCTTAGATGCTTTCAGCATTTATCCAATCCGCACACCGCTACCCTGCTATGCCGTTGGCACGACAACAGGTGCACAGTAGGTGCGTCCATCCTGGTCCTCTCGTACTAGGGACAGAGCCTCTCAAATATCCTACGCCCACGATGGATAGGGACCAAACTGTCTCACGACGTTTTGAACCCAGCTCGCGTGCCACTTTAATCGGCGAACAGCCGAACCCTTGGGACCTACTTCAGCCCCAGGATGTGACGAGCCGACATCGAGGTGCCAAACCTCCCCGTCGATGTGAACTCTTGGGGGAGATCAGCCTGTTATCCCCAGGGTAGCTTTTATCCGTTGAGCGACGGCATTTCCACTCACATACCGCCGGATCACTAACTCCAACTTTCGTTACTGCTCGGCATGTCTGCCTCGCAGTTAGGCTCGTTTATGCGTTTACACTCAATGCACGATTTCCGTCCGTGCTGAACGAACCTTTGAGCGCCTCCGTTACTCTTTTGGAGGCGACCGCCCCAGTCAAACTGCC
>CAMVBZ010000086.1 GCA_947165815.1 uncultured Clostridia bacterium | reverse complement strand
TTCACCTATTTGCTTGCATATAATAAGATATAAATATTAAAAAGTAAAGTAAAAATAAATAAATTATATTATATATTATATTATGTATACGGAAATTGGGACACCACAAATTATAGTGTTACCTTCTCTTTCTTAGTAATAGATAAAGGACCAATACAGCCAAATAGAATGCATCTACTACAATTAAAGAAATTGCATAAGCTCTATATGGATTTAGAGTTAAAATGCTATAGTTAGACATCTTCATTATGGCAATACCACAAACAACTAGTAATGCGATATTAACCGCCAATACTACAACGGAGAATATTATAAATATAAAGAATGCTAAATCTTTCTTAATCATTCCCAAAATGCCTCCGTTTTTCTTAGTTCTTCAAAGGATTCTACACTTGTAATATATGTTCCTTCGTCATTTTCCAGTCTTACTATGTTGTCAAAGTTATTAACAAGAGCCGCAATTGCTATTATTCCATCGGATTTTACATAGTAATTACCTTGTGAATTCATGCCATTAATTAGTCCACAAACCCCACCACAATATACGTTAGTTGTATCCATATCTGTTTCTAGATTCCATGATGTAAATGCTAATAGAACCAAACAACTACCATTGAATCCTATTATTCCACCACAGTATGTATTGAGACTCTCATTGTTCTTTATAATGGCTTTTCCTATGGAACCACAATTATTTATCTCTGGTCTGCTGTATATGCTTTGTGCCCTACTGTATGCACAAATACCGCCCATAAATACTATGCTAGACTTTGATTCTACAATTATATTTCCAGTGTTCTTACAATGATTAATAACTGCGTTATTTACACCTGCAATGCCTGCAGCAAATACATTAAGAGTATCTGTTGTTTCACCTGTTTGATATGCACTAATGTTACCGTTGTTAATACAATTTTGTATTAATCCATTATTTGTGTATACAATACCAGCAACATTTGGAGACCATGTTAATACTGATGTTTCTTGTTTTATATTAGAATTGTTTATGCAGTTTACTACACTTCCTGTTTGTGTATTTTCTCCAACTATACCACCAATATCTATTGTGTCTGATGTTATATTTCCTTCCAATGTTGAACAACTATCTACAAGATTACCATTATATCCTGTTATTGCTCCAAAGCATCCGTTAACATTGCTTACTCCATTAAGTGTGAGATTGTTAACTGTAATCTTGCAGGATTTAATATTTCCATAATTTCTTGCACAAAGAAGGCTTATATATCTGGATGTTCCAGATTCCTCTACATTGTTTACTATGTTAATTGTGCAATTATTAATTACTACGGAAATGTTTTCTAGAGTACCATCATTATTTACACATACAGGAGACAAATGATCCTCTGCATTTAGTGTGCAATTGTTAATAACAATTGTTAAGTCATGGATATACCCTTTCATATTCTCAAATATAGGTTTAGAGAAATCATTTATGGTTATGGTATGGTTATTACCATTTAGGTTTCCGTTATAGTCTTTATCTAATGCACCAACAGTTATGTCTGCATCTAGTACAGAATATCCTGTTTCGGATATAAGGTTTTCAAAGGATTCTCCATTTCTTATTACATAAGGATGATCTTGTGTTCCGTTTGGAACAAGAGTTGTGAGATGTAGGAATAACGAAGATAAGACTATTAATACACAGCAAACAAAGGTGGAAACAATAATGGTTGCTAGTTTGCCTGCAGAAATCTTTTCGCTCTTAATCTTAATTCTTCCATTATTTATGGAAGTTTCTTGTTTTCTTGTCATGAGATAGATTCGCTCTATTCTCTTGTATTCTTTCTCATCTAGTTGATACTTCTTAAGATATCTCTGAAGTCTTATATTGCTCTCTAAGACAGCAAGCATCTCATATGGTTCAATTATCTTACCATCTCCAACAAACAGTCTTAGAGCACGTTTAGCGTTCTTCTTGAGCTTGATATAAGACTCTTCATCCTCGTCTACAAAGATATAATCTTTAATTTGAGCCAATTGCGTTTCATACTTAGATATAATACGCCAAGAGCCCCATAGGTAACAAAGGGATAATATAGGGAAACGCCCATAGCATAGAGATAGATATTCTCTATTCTCTACGAGGTGTTTAAAGGAAGATAAACTGTCCTTTTTTATGGCTTCTAATATTTTAGAAACCTTCCCTAAATCCAATTGTCCTTGCATACTATTTCTTAATCTTTATATGTCTACTTTCTGCCCACTTATCTAAGATGTCATAGATATATGCTTCGTTAACGTCTGCATTTTCTACGGACTTCTTAATTAGTTCATTGGATGTCTTTACTTCGTTCAATATTTGTGCAATATCTTTTCTTTCATCATCCATTTTGTTTTCTATAGCTTGATTTGCTTTTTTGATGTTTTCAATCTCACCGGAGTTCTTTCTAAGTGCTTCTGCAACATCCTTGTTAATGAATTCACTTAACTTTTGAGCATTGTTGTTATAGTTTTCCAAAGATCTTTGCAATTCTTTAATGTTGTAGTTAATCTTCTTCTCTTCTATAATGCTATCTAGTTTTTGCAATTGCTCTTGTGCTTTGTTTTCTATCTCGTTAAGAGTACTTAAATGCTTTTGCACTTCTTCAATTGCCTTAACAGCACCCATTATTTGAGAGGAATATCTTTCACTATTCTTTAAAAAAGAATCTATGCTCTTATTTAGGTCTTCGCTCTTTCTTGCTTGTCCAGCTATGGTGTCATAGATTTTATCTAGCTTTACATGGATATCATTACCAAACTCTCCTTCGAGTTTAGCCATATCGTCATGAAGTGAATCATATGTCTCAACCATACTCTTCAAGCTTTCTTGAACTGGAACCAGCATATCCCTGTACTCACTAAATGCCTCGGTTAATGCCTTCATATCTTCTATTCCTGCCATTATTGTTTCCTCCTGGCTTTTATACCTTTAATTTTTTCATTAATAATTCTTTGCTCGTGCTTCATATTCTCTATATCTTTAGCAAGTGTATCTAAAACTAGTTTTCTTGCCGTATCATTACTTTCTAATTGAGGATAATATTTAACTATATTTGCATCCAATTTGGCATTCTCTCCTTGGAGAGCATCTACCATATCACAAAGCTCCTCTGCATTAGCTAATATGAAGAATTCTTTAGCCTCATCTCCAAGACCAATCTCCCACAATCTAATACCAGCGTCCATATACTTTCCGCTCTTTACATCTGTTTCGTGAATAGCAATTCTTGAATACTGTAAATCCGTTTCTTCCATTGTTGAAAGGTTATCTGCAGCATATCTTGCATTATCATATTGTCCAAGATTAAGGAACTCATTAATACGTGTAAGTATTTCATCATCATCCAATCTTGCTTTTCCAATTATCTCACCAAGTTTATCTATAGCCTTATTTGGAGCAAGTTTAACAAAATTTTCCTTTAGGAAATCCTCAAAGAGTTTGATTTCTTTTCTTTCTGCTACGAATAAGTTTCTCTTTGCTCTAGAAATACCTACGTACATCAAATTAAACCAGTATCTATATGCCGAGTTTTCATCTGCAATCTTTCTGTTGACCTTATCTCTATATAACTTATCCCATTTTTCTGAGTTATCTGATAATACATCTAGAAGAACTATGGTATCTCTTTCCATACCTTTTATATCTGAAACCGTTAATACTTCAGACTTTGGGAACATTTCATGGACTTTTGTCTTCTTCTGGTTACTTGCAACAACAAATGTGCAGTTCGTTAAATCTATTCTCTTTGCGTCTTGAAGCATATTAGAATCTGTATATATAGCAACTGTTGGCACATCTGTATCTACGCTAGCCCCATCTAATACAAAACTATGTGTTCCAAACTGATCCACATTAATCTTATTAAGATTTTGGATAATATCTTCTAGTTTTGCAGTATTTCTATAATTATTCTTTAGTTGTTTTACATCTGTTATGTTTTCTTCGAACATCATTCTCTTAAGATACGCAAAAGAGAAATAGGATGGATTAATCATTTGGAGTGCAACTCCAACACAGAACATCCTATGAGACATATACTTAAAGAGTTGCAAGTTGATTTGAGTGAAGTCTTGAACCTCATCTAGTATTACAGAATAATACTTGCCCTTAAGGGAAGGATTTAAAAGTAATTCATTTGAGATAGTGTTGTTATCTTGCACACCCTTGCTTTCCATAAACTTGAAATAGTCTTGGGCAATGTAATAAATAGTCTTTGCTTCAAAGGATGTGAAGGATCCAACTCTCTTTGAAATATACTCTTCCTCGGTTGGCATTTTTTCAAGGCCAGATATCATACCAAAGATTTCTTTATATATAATCTCGTATGATAGATTTTTAATCTTTTCAAGGTTAGATGCAAGCTGGTAATTTTTGAGGTTTCCAACGTATTCTTTAATGAAGAAAGATTCATCTGCAATTTGTACTGTTTTTCCACAAACGGCATTATAAATATCGTTTATGAGTAGATAATCTACGTTTTCTGTTAAAATACGTAATATTTCTTTTAATCCTATTATGGCATTATTTGAGTCTGGTACGGATATCCAAATGCCCAATTTATTAGAGATTGCTTTTATCTTATCTCCATAAATTACAGCCCTTCCAGAGTCTATATTTTCAATAAATTTTTCTATCTTTTTAACGAAAGATTTTACCTTGTTTTGGGTTTCTATTAATAGTCCTCTAGAGTATGTGGAGTACAGTATTCTACCCTTAAATCCCATACATGCAGCATATATTATTCTGTCTATACAAACATTAGTTTTGCCACTTCCTGCAACGCCTTGTACAAGTATATTACCCTCGGATATAGTTACAATCTCATGCTGTTCTTTATTTAAATATGGGAAGTTGATGCCTTCTGCAAAGGATAATGTATATATCTTCTTTAATGCTATTTCCTTATCTTTTATCTTACTGACAGTAATACTATACTTTTCTCTAGCAAGATGTATAAACCTCTTATCCTTTCTATGTATGTCACTTCCAAGATAATCATAGAAGATTACGTCTTTATCTTTTAAAACAAATCTAAAGGTATTTTCTCCAACATCTGTTTGTGCATCAAAATAGTTAGATGATCCATATAATGAATTTATTTCTTTTGCGTTTCGAATTATTGTTTCACCTATTTTATCTAAAATCTCGTCTATTCCAAGAGCATAACTGGTTTGCTTTACAAAAGTATCCGTCTTAAATACGGATGCATCATCATAAATATATGAGTGCTCAAAATCTGGCACAAGTGTGATGCTATACTTTTGCTCCATCTATATACTTACAAACCTCGCCTTTATTCTTTTGTTCTTTCTTTATTTCGTCTATCTTTTTCTTTTCTGTCTTTAGATAATAGTCCTTAACTTGTTCTTCCAATCTTTCTAGTGCTCTATTCTTGTTCATAATTTGGCTTCTTTCATCTCTGCAGGTTACAACTATATTGGTTGGAATATGTGTTGCTCTTATCCCTGTTTCGACTTTGTTTACATTTTGTCCGCCTGCACCATCACTATGGAAGTAATCTATCTCTACATCTTCAAGTTTGAACTTTGG
>CAMVBZ010000085.1 GCA_947165815.1 uncultured Clostridia bacterium | reverse complement strand
CGAAGTTAGTTAAGTTTACCACCAATTACCAGGAAAACTATGATATAATAATATCATAGAGGAAAACAACGAAAAGAGGGTGTTTATGGGAGAACTAAAGAGGGTCAAACATAACTATAAACTAACCGAAGAAGATAAACAATCTATTGTATTAGAATATTACTTAAACAAGAGTAAACAAAATGTTCAAGCAGTATTAGATAGATATGGTATAAGTTCAAGAACTTTATATTCTCTTGTAAAACAAGATAAATATAAAAAACAAATTGAAGAGTATACAAAAGAATGTAAAAAGAACTTCAGCAAGAAAAGTCAAATCATCATAGATAAAGCACTAAATACCATCAATAAAAAGATTGATAATGAAGAAGTAAATCCAAGGGATTTAATCACCATTACAGGTATTTTATACGACAAAACAAGACTGGAGAATAATCTATCTACTAGCAATAATTCAATAAATATCAACATAAAAATAGAGTAAATTAACATAATGTATGTTATAGGAAGCAAACAAATGTACGCTTTCTTTTATTTTGCTACTAGGTAGCAACGTTGCTATCACTAGCAGGGCAAGGGGAACACTTGGGGTTGTTGCATAGCAACAAAGGGTACCCCCCCTATACACCTATACTGTCTGTAAATATGGGTGGTGAGTGAGGGCCCTATACCTATATATATAAACATCCAAATAATTTACCCGTAAAAGGAGTCCCCCATAAAAAGAGAGTATAGGCTAAAAAATGAGGAGTCCCATAAAAAGGATTCTTTTTTGGTGGTGAAAAAAGGAAACAAATAACGAGAGATATGTTAAAAATTTATCAACCATTAAGTAATATGGATTGGATGAACTATCGACTTGTTAGAAAAGATTTGACATTTCACCATATAGTTAAACGTGAGAACGGCGGGAAACAGGAGATAAATAACGGGTGTCTTTTGATGCCCGTAGCCCTGCACACCAATACTTACATTTAATAGAATACAAAGACATAGAAACATATAACGCTATTAATAAGATATTTAGATATGTAAATGACCAAGAATATGAGCCTACAAGAGAACAAAGAGAAATAGTTGAATACTTGTTAAGAGAATTTGAAAAAGTTCATAGAAACGATAAAAATTCAAAAGGAAAACCATTAATACAATATAAATATAAAAAAAGATGTTTGTAGATAGCATGGAGTAGATATATTCTTACTATATGATATTTCTTTGGTATATCTATTCTATGGTGTCTATAAAGACACTTATGTTTTTTCATATTCCTAAAAGTGGGTTGGGCTACCTGAAAAGGTTGGGAAAGGGATGTTTAGAGTCGTGAAGCGATGAGGGTTATCTAAACAATATAGCGGAGTGGAGAAGAAAGTAATCTCGCAAGTGTCCTTAGCTTGAGGTCGGTGGTGCAAGTCCATCCTCCGCAACCAAAAAAGGGAGGAAATAAATGAATTTAGATTTAAGTATAACGCAGAAGCAAAATTTATTTATGAAATCCGAAGCATTTGAGACCTTATTTGGAGGAGCTGCTGGAGGAGGAAAGTCTTATGGACAATTAGTAGATGCACTAATTTATGCACTACAATATGCAAAGAGTAAGCAAATAATCTTCAGAAGAACATTCCCAGACTTAGAAAGGTCAATAATAAGAACGTCATTAGAACTATACCCAAGACAGATAGCATCATATAATAACTCAAAGCACGTGTGGACATTTGATAATGGTTCAATAATAGACTTTGGTTATATAGATAATGAAAACGATGTATATCAATATCAATCAGCAGAATATGACGTAATAAGGTTCGATGAGCTAACACACTTTACTGAATATATGTATACGTATATGATTTCACGTTGCCGTGGTGCAAATGGTTACCCAAAACGAATAAAGTCATCTACAAACCCTGGAGGAGTAGGACACGTATGGGTAAAAGAGAGATTCGTAGATATTGGACCAAGTGGAGAGATACATAAATGTAAACTAGAAACAGGAGAAGAAACAACACGTTTATTCATACCAAGTTTCGTAACAGATAATAAGTTTTTAATGGAAAGAGACCCAGATTATGTAAAAAGACTAGATGCTTTACCTGAGAAGGAAAGAAAGGCATTAAAAGAAGGAAATTGGGACATATTTGATGGTCAATACTTCAAAGACTTTGACAGAAGCGTAAATGTAATAGAACCATTTGATATTCCAGATGAATGGGACCGATATAGAACAATAGACTATGGACTTGATAAATTAGCCTGTTATTGGATTGCAATAGACCCTCAAGGTTATGAATATTGCTATAAAGAACTGTATGAGAGTGATTTAATCATAAGTGAGGCAGCAGCTAAAATCCTAGAGGTAAATGGTGATGATAAAATCAAATATACTTATGCTCCACCAGATTTGTGGAATCGTAGGCAAGATACAGGAAAGAACGCATACGATATATTTAGAGAAAATGGAATTATATTAACAAAGACATCAAATAACCGTGTATTAGGCTGGTATTCAGTTCAAGAGCACTTAAAAATAGAAGAATTCAAAGATGAACAAACAGGAGAAGTTGTGAAACGTAGTAAGCTACGTTTTTTTAATACTTGCAAGAATATCTTAAGAACACTACCAGCAATACAAAGAGATGAAAAGAATCCAAATGATTGTGCAAAAGAACCCCATGAATTAACACATGGACCTGATGCAATAAGAGGATTTTGTATAGAAAGAACAAAAGCAACAAGAATAATGACAGAAGAAGAGCTAATGTGGGAAGAATCACGTAGGCAAAGAAGAAGATTAGGAATCTTAGGAATAGCAGGAGCAAAAGCTACCAAAGATTATATGAGTTATGGAGGGTAAAATATGACATTTTTAATATTAATAAATCTAGCTTTAATTCTATTAGTTTTATATATAGAGATACCAAAAATTAGAAAAACACCAGAAAACACTCCAAAAATGACAAAAGAAGAGAAAAAACGCATGGAAGAAGCTAAAAAATCATTTGAAAACCTAATGAACTATGATGAAAGACAAGCAATGAGAAAGGAGTGATTTAAAGGGCAGAAGTAACAAAAGATTGGGAACTCTATGAAGCAGGAATAAAGTATAATCAAAGTCTTTATGGAAACGAAAAGAACTATTATGACGTAATAGATGCAAATATAGCCTTCGCAAGTGGAGACCAATGGAGAAATGTAGTAGCAGATGGACTACCAAAACCAGTATTTAACATAATAAAACGTGTAAAACAGTTCAAAATAGCTTCATTAAAAGCAGATAATATATCAATTTCAATGCAACCAATGGAATATAGACCTCAAACTAACGATTTAACAATGCAACAAAAGGTAAAAGACACAGATTTAGCCAATGCAGAGATAAAAAATGTCTTAGAAAACATAAAATTCGACGCAAAATCAAGAACTTTACTAAGTGATGGGTTCGATACAGGAGATTGGTGCTTACATTTTTACTTTGATATGGATGAACAACCATTTAAACAAACAAATCCAGACGTAAAAGGACTAATAAAAGCCGAAATTATCGACTCAACTAACGTATTGTTTGGAAATCCTAACACAAGATACGTAGAAAAACAACCTTATATCATCTTAGTTGGTAGAGATTTAGTAAAAAATCTACAAGAAGAGGCAAAAGCGAACAAATCATCATCAAATGTTGATTTAATTAAAGGTGATTCTGATACACAATACCAAATGGGAGATAACGGAAAAGTAGAAAATGATGCTGAAGGCTATGAAAAAGCACTATATATCATCAAATACTATAAAGAAGATGGCAAAATATACGCAAATAAGTGCACAAAAGGGGCATATATCTACAAAAAGAAAGATACAGGCCTATCATATTACCCAATAGCATTTAACAACTGGGAAGAGGTTAAAGGGTCATATCATGGACGTGCTGAAACAACAGGAATAATACCAAACCAAATAGCAATCAATAAAATGTTTGCAATGGTAATTTATCATTTAATGTTGACAGCATTCCCAACAGCAGTATATGATGCAGACCGAATTGAAGGATGGACAAATGAAATTGGAGCACAAATACCAGTATCAAACTTACAAGGAGATTCAATACGTAATATAGCAGGTTATTTAGAACCAGCAACAATGTCATCACAAATAATGGGAGCTATAGAAGCAGCAATGCAATATACAAAAGAAACTCTAGGAGTAGGAGATGCTTCATTAGGAAATGTAACAATGAATAACGCAACAGCAATCATAGCAATACAAAAGAGTGCAGCAGTTCCATTAGAGAACGTAAAAGCAGCATTTTATGAATTTGTAGAAGATTGTGGAAAGATAATTATTGATATGATGGCAACATACTACGGAACAAGACCAGTAGTAGTAACAGGCCCTAATAATGAAAGAACAGTAGAACCATTTGACTTTAAAATATTAAAAGATATGTGGTTACATATAAAGATAGATGTAGGAAACGCTTCATACTTTAGCGAAGTAGCAAGTGTTCAAACATTAGATAACTTACTAAATAACGGAATGATAGAATTTGTAGAATACTTAAAACGTATTCCTGATGAAATCATACCTAATAAACAAGAATTAATTACATCTATAGAGCAACAAGACTTATATAAACAAGCAATCTATAACTTAATGGGACAATTCATGGACAGACTAGACCCTGAAACAAAAGCAAATCTAATGCAATTAAATCCAGAACAAATGGAAAAAACTGTGTTAGAAATGATGGGAGCATTAGATAATCCTGAGCAAGGTTATAATGCAGTTCAAGACATGGAAAACCCATTACCTACTGATGAAGAATTAGCACAAACACTACAAATGGGTGAAGGGGGAGCAATACCATTAATGCAACCTCAAACAGATGTAGGAAGAAACGCAGTAGATAAAATGCAAGAATTAGAACAAATAGGAGGAGCTAGAACATAGTTCCTCTTTACCTTAATAGGTAGTATATTGGGATTATTTGGCCCTCTCTTTATAATCCCAGTATAGTGCTTATTAGGGCACACACCCAACCATAGGTGAAGGAGGAAAATTAAATGGAAGAAGATAAAGTTGTAGAAAGTATACCAACTGAAACAATGGAATCTGATGACGACTTTTTCGCAGAAATTGATGATGAAGTTATAAAAGAAGAATCAAATGAAAACGATGAAGCCGAACAATCTGAAGAAACTGAGGAAAGCAAACCAAGCGAATCTGAGGAGTCTAAAGATGAAGTAGATTTTACGCCTTTGTTAAAAGCATTATCAGGAAAGATAAAGTATAACAAAGAAGAAGTGAATGTAGATTCTATTGAAGATTTAATTACTGGTTACCAAAAAGGATTAAACTACGATAAGAAACTACAAGAACTAGAAAATCTACAAAATAGCAAACTAGAAAAGTATGCTAAATCAAAAGCTGAAGAGCTAGGTATTACGGTTGACGAGTATATGGACCGAGTAGAGCAATACGAAAAGGACCAACAAAAAGCTCGTGAAGAAGAACAACTAGAAGAAATGATTAATAACGGAGTACCTGATTCTATAGCTAGAGAAGTAATCGCAACAAGTCAATTAAGACGTGAGTTGCAAAAGAAAGAAAACGAACTTAAGGCAAGAGAGGAAGCACAGAACGACTCATTGTTCATGATGAGGATATCCGAAGTCCAGCCTGTTATGCTGCTGC
>CAMVBZ010000084.1 GCA_947165815.1 uncultured Clostridia bacterium | reverse complement strand
AGCTTCGTCTACTACAACTGCTTCTTGTTCATCTGCTGGAGCTTCTGCCTTCTTCTTTCCTTCTGCATCGATATCATCTTTGATGATAATTGAGAAGATACCAGATAAGATAAAGAATGGGTTGTTGGATAAGAATCCAAGAACGATTTCGATTACACTACCCTTAATAACATTGTCTTGTCCGTTGAAGATAATCTCTTCTGCCTTTCCAATAACAAATAAACATACTAAGTTAGCAATTAATAACCAAATACCATATCCTAATGCACCTGAACCTGCTGCGAAATCATCTACAAACATTCCTACTAAACCAAGAACGAATAGTAATGCGCCTAATCCAAGGAATACGAAGATAAAGATTTTACCAATCTTAACCATTAAATCTCTTGCGTTTCTCATTTTTTGTCTCTCCTTTTGTTGTATTTATTTTAAAATTTTATCATCATAAAATTATGATTTCATCTCTTCCAGGACCAACAGATACATATGTTACTTTAGTTTCAACTGCTTTTTCAATGTATCTTACATAGTCTTGTGCTTCTTTTGGAAGATCTTCCCACTTTCTACATTTAGATGTAGAACACTTCCAACCTTTTAGATAAATAATGTTTGGTTTTGCAATATTTAATGCTTCACCAAATGGGAATTCTGTAACAGTCTTTCCGTTAACATCATAGCTTTCTACTACTGGGATTTGATCCATGTAATCTAATACGTCCAATTTTGTAATTGCAACTTCGTCTGCACCTTGTACTCTGCAACCATATTTACTTGCAACGACATCAAATCCACCAACTCTTCTTGGTCTGCCTGTTGCAGCACCATATTCGCCACCTGCTTCTCTTAATGCATGTGCTTCATCTCCGAACATCTCTGCTGTGAATGGTCCTTCACCTACGCATGTAGAATATGCTTTCATAATACCTAAGCATCTATCTATCTTGAGGTTTGGAACACCTGCACCAACTGGAGCATATGCTGCTATTGTATTTGAAGATGATGTGTATGGGTAAATACCGAAGTCTAAGTCTCTTAATGCACCAAGTTGTGCTTCGAACATAATGTTCTTTCCTGCTTTAGCTTCTTTGTTAAGATATTCTCCCACATTAATAATGTAATCCTTGAATGGTGCACCATATGTGTCTACCCACTTTAACATATCTTCTACAGTATATTCTGCAGCGCCATATGCTTTAATTGTCATGTTCTTCCAGTCTAAGATTGTTTCCAATCTCTTCTTTAAATATTCTGGATGTAAGATATCTCCCATTCTAATTGCTTTCTTCATATATTTGTCTGCATATATAGGAGAAATACCTCTTCTTGTGGAACCGAACTTCTTGTCTCCCAATCTATCTTCTTCTAAACAGTCTTGAGCTACGTTGTATGGGAAGCATACTACTGCACAATCACTAATCTTTAGATTAGCAGGTGTAATTTTGATTCCTTGCTCTCTGAGCTTATTTACTTCTTTGAAAAGGTGTTCGATATCAATAACCATACCATTACCAAGAACATTAACCTTGTCTTCTCTTAAAATTCCAGATGGCAAAAGGTTAAGAATGAATTTACCTTTATCATTTACAACAGTATGACCTGCGTTGTTTCCGCCTTGATAACGAATAATGATGTCTTGTGATTCTGAAAGAAGGTCTACCATACGGCCCTTTCCTTCATCTCCCCAGTTGATTCCTACGATTGCTGTTAACATAATTTATACCTCTAAAAAGTTATTTCTTATACGTTGACTGTGCCCATTCCGGTGTCGTCTATTTCATAGTTAGATAATATTGTCTTGATAACCTTGATGTAATCTTCTGTTTGCATTGGTGCACAACCAATGAATTGTTTTACATCTACTATCTTATCTAATTCTTCTTTTGTTATATCAAAGGCTGGATCTTCTAATATCTTGTCTAACAAGTTATTATCTCCACCTTCTTCTTTTACTATTCTTGCAGCTTCTACAGAATGCTTTCTAATTGCTTCATGTAGTGCTTGTCTATCTCCACCCTTATTGTTTACACAATACATTAAGATATTCTCTGTTGCCATGAAAGGTATTTCAGCATTGAGATGCTTTTCAATAATCTTTGGATATACCTTTAATCCGGATATTACATTAATGTAAATATTTAAGATTGCATCTATAGCCAAGAAAGCCTCTGGAATGGAAATACGTCTATTTGCACTATCGTCCAATGTTCTTTCAAACCATTGTGTAGCTGCTGTTATAGCTGGATTCATTGTGTCTGAGATAACATATCTAGAAAGAGATGCTATTCTTTCTGAACGCATTGGGTTTCTCTTATATGCCATAGCAGAAGATCCAATTTGTTTGCTTTCAAAAGGTTCATCTACTTCTTTTAAGTGTGAGAGCAATCTAATATCATTGCTGAACTTAGTTGCACTTTGTGCAATAGAACAAAGAACAGATAATACAAGGTAGTCTACCTTTCTAGAATAGGTTTGTCCTGAAACAGCGTATGTTGCTTCAAAGCCCATCTTATGAGCAATCTTCTTATCTAATTCCTTAACCTTCTCGTAGTCCCCTTTAAACAACTCTAAAAAGCTTGCTGCTGTTCCTGTTGTACCTTTACATCCTAATAACTTTAAGTTTCCAAGTTGGAAGTTAAGGTTGGATAGATCAGACATTAAGTCCGCAAGCCAAAGTGTTGCTCTCTTTCCAACTGTTGTTGGTTGAGCTGCTTGGAAGTGTGTATATGCAAGTGTTGGCAAATCCTTGTACTTAAGAGCAAACTCACTTACGTCTTTTATTGTTGCAAGCAACAATTTTCTTACTTGTATAAGACCATTCTTCATTTGAATGATGTCCGTGTTGTCTCCTACATAACAAGATGTTGCACCTAAGTGTATTATTGGTTTAGCTGTTGGACATTGATTTCCAAAAGTTAAAACGTGTGCCATGACATCATGACGAACTTCTTTTTCTCTTTCTTTAGCATACTCGTAGTCTATATCATAGATATGAGCAGACATTTCATCTATTTGCTCTTGAGTAATGTTTATTCCGAGTTCTTTTTCAGATTCTGCTAATGCTATCCAGAGTTTTCTCCAAGTGGAGAATTTGAAATCTGGTGAGAAAATATGCTTCATTTCGGTACTTGCGTATCTTTCACAAAGCGGAGAAACGTATTGGTCCATAGGCCCTCCAAAAAATTTAATGTCTTTAAAAGACTTATAAAGTCTATCAAAAATAGACTTATAATGTCAAATAGAAGTGTTATTTTGATTTCTCAAACTAAAGTTTTTCTTGCCTCTCACCTTTCTTTTCCCTTAATATGTTTTTCTAATTCAAATCTATATAAAAAATTTTTTGCAAAGCCTTATATTTTTATATTAAATATTTATTCAAAAAAATTTTAACATATTGTATATTTATACTATCATTATATTGTTTTATGCAATTTATTTGTGTTTTATAAATTGTTTCTCTAGTTTTATAACAAAAAGTGTGAAAATATACTATTGACACACTATTTTTTGAGTTCTATAATCTAGCCGTGATTAAAATGGACATCATAAAGGAGGACAATATGGGAATTAACGAACTATTTGGAAGTATGGTATTTAATGATGCCGTAATGCGTGAAAAACTTCCCGCATCCACTTATAGAGAATTTAAAAAATGTTGTGCAGAAGGCAAATCTTTAACTCTAGACATGGCGAACACTATTGCAACAACAATGAAAGATTGGGCTATTGAAAAAGGTGTTACACACTTTACACATTGGTTCCAACCTATGACAGGTATTACTGCAGAAAAGCACGACAGTTTCATAGCACCAACAACCAATGGTGGTGTTATTATGGAGTTTAGTGGGAAAGAGCTTATTAAAGGAGAACCAGATGCAAGTTCATTCCCTTCCGGTGGTTTAAGAGCAACATTTGAAGCAAGAGGATACACGGCATGGGATCCAACTTCATATGCTTTTATTAAAGATGGTGTTTTATGTATTCCTACAGCATTCTGTTCTTATAATGGAGAAGCACTAGACAAGAAGACTCCTCTTTTAAGATCTATGGAAGCAATTGATAAACAAACAACAAGACTTCTTAGAATCCTTGGAAGAAAGACTGAGCATGTTTATCCATGTGTTGGACCAGAGCAAGAATATTTCTTAATAGACAACTCAGTATTTGATAAGCGTAAAGACTTACAATACACAGGAAGAACCTTATTCGGCGCAAAACCACCAAAAGGACAAGAATTAGATGACCATTATTTTGGCGCAATTACTCCTAGGGTTGTTAAATATATGAAAGACTTAGATGAAGAGCTTTGGAGACTTGGTATTTTTGCAAAGACCAAGCACAACGAAGTTGCTCCTGCACAGCACGAACTTGCTCCAATCTTCACAACAACAAATATTGCATGTGACCACAACCAATTAACAATGGAAATAATGAAGAAGGTTGCTTATAGATATGGTATGACATGTTTACTTCATGAAAAACCATTTGCAGGAGTTAACGGAAGTGGCAAGCATAACAACTTCTCTCTTACAACAAACTTTGGACACAACTTATTTGATCCAGGAAAGAGCGTTGAAGGAAGTGCACAATTCTTATTGTTCATAGCAGCAATGGTTTCTGCGGTAGATAAACACCAAGACCTATTAAGACTTTGTGTTGCAACAGCTGGAAATGACAACAGACTTGGTGCAAGTGAAGCTCCACCTGCAATTATCTCTATGTATTTAGGAGATGAGTTAACTGGAATATTACAAGCAGTTGCAGATGGCAGAACATATTCCAAGAGAGCAAAATGCAATGTAGAAATTGGTGTACATGTTCTTCCTAAGTTTGCTATGGATACAGCAGATAGAAACCGTACATCTCCATTTGCATTCACTGGAAACAAATTTGAATTCCGTATGCCTGGAAGTTCTCAATCTATTGCTGGTATTAATATTGTTCTTAATACAATAGTTGCAGATGAGATACAAGGCATTGCAGATATTCTTGAAAAAGCAGAAGACAAGAACAAGGCCATAACAGAGATTATTGCAAAGACAATGAAAGAGCATGGAAGAATAATCTTCAACGGAAACAACTATTCAGACGAATGGGTAGCCGAAGCAGAAAAACGTGGATTACTCAATCTCAAGAGTACAGTAGATGCACTCCCAAGATTATCCTCAGACGAAAACATTGCATTATTCGGACGTCAAAAAGTATTATCTGAAACAGAGGTTAGAAGCCGTACAGAAATCTTAATTGAAGAGTATTGCAAACTCGAAAATATTGAGGCCATGACAATGCTAGATATGGCAAAGAAAGAAATCCTTCCAGCAGTATCTAAATATACTAAGCATTTAGCAGAAACGGCACTTGAACTACGTGATTTGGGCATTAAAACTACAACTCAAGCAAAACAAGCCCAAAAACTTGCATCTTTATATGAGGCAGGATTTGAGGATGTTCAAGCACTAGAAAAGGTTGTTACAGAGGCACATATTTTAGGCATGGATTTAAAGGCAGCAAGATATTATAGAGACTCTGTTGTACCAGCAATGGCAAGACTTAGAGCAACCTGTGATGAATGTGAAATGAATGTAGCTGAGAAATACTGGCCATTCCCAACTTACGGCGAAATACTCTATTCAGTGAGAGATTAAGATATAAACTTAAAACATAATTATGGGACTTTTTATAGTCCCATTTTTATTTATATAAAAGTTTGCTATAATGAATACAC
>CAMVBZ010000083.1 GCA_947165815.1 uncultured Clostridia bacterium | reverse complement strand
CGTTTTTAAACTCCATAGTGGAGGATACGGCAGTTTTGCTTTGTGTTGCTTGTTTGAGGTAGTAATAACCTACATCATCTGCCAAAGCAACATCTGTGGTCTTAAATGCCACAAAGAATGCAAGGACTGCAATTGCTAAACAAAAAATAATAACTAATGAAATTTTTATAGACTTACACATAATAGAATATTATACATAAAGCAAAGCAAAAAATAAAGAGATATGCTTCTTTTTTCATTAAAAAAGAAAAATTATACCTAAAAATACTAAAAACATTGTTTACTTTTGCCAAAAATAGTGTAAACTTAAAGCGACAAAAAAACAAAAATTATTTAAGGAGAGATAAAAAATGAAAATCACAGGACAAGATTTACGTAAGTATATCGCAGAAATGATTGGCACAATGGTTCTTGTAGTTTGTGGATGTGGTGTTGCACAAGTTACAGGCTGTGAAGGAAATGCAGGAATTATAGCAACAGCATTAGCATTCGGTTTAACAATCGTTGCAATGGCATATTCAATTGGAAATATTAGTGGATGTCACATTAACCCAGCAGTATCTCTTGGATTATTAGTAAGCAAAAAGATGAGCGTTAAAGACTTCATCTTCTATGTAATCTTCCAACTCTTAGGTGCAGCAATTGGTTGTGTAATCCTTCTTGCTTTATTTGGAACAGATTGTGGATTCGGTGCAAACCAAGTTCAACCAGCTATCGTTGATTTAGCAGGGGATGTAGGTTCATTATTCGTTGGATTCTTAGCAGAAATCGTATTAACATTCGTATTTGTTATCGCAATTATTGGTGTTACAAGCAAGCAAGAATCTGCAGGAAAGGCAGGAGTTGTTATTGGATTCACATTAATACTCGTACACCTTCTCGGAATTCGTATCACAGGAACATCTGTAAACCCAGCACGTTCATTCATGCCAGCATTATTTGCAATGATTAAAGGCAACTTTGAACCAATTAAGCAAATCTGGATATTCATCGTTGGACCATTATTCGGTGCAGTTCTCGCAGCAGTATGTTATGAATGGTTATCATTCGTAAAAGAAAAGAAAGCAGCAGCTGTAGAAGAAAAGACAGAAGAAGCTCCAGCAGAAGAAGAAAAAGCAGAATAATTAAAACTTAAACTAAAGATTGGGTGTTAGGTTTGTCCTAGCACCTTTTTCTTTTGCAATTAGATGTAAAAACTTGTAATATAATTACATGGCAGAGAGAGTTAAAGGTTTTGATCCTTATTTTAACAGCAACAGCGTAGTGCTTATTTTAGGAAGTTTTCCTAGTGTAAAATCTAGGGAAGTATCCTTTTATTACGGCAATGAAAGAAATAGATTTTGGGAAGTTCTTGCCAAAGGATTAAATGAGGATAAACCAACCACATTAGAGGAAAAGAAATCATTGCTAGACAAGCATAATGTTGCACTTTGGGATATAGTTACAGAGTGTGAGATAAAAGGTAGCCAGGATGCAAGTATAAAACTTATTGGTGTTGCAAACATAAGAAGAGTACTAGATGAATCTAGCATAAAAACAATTATTGTTAACGGAAACAAAGCAAGGGATATATTCTTGAAATTCTACCCAGACCTAGAACAAATGATGATATCTCTTCCTTCTACATCTCCAGCAAATGCAAGATTGGATGTTA
Source organism: uncultured Clostridia bacterium (assembly GCA_947165815.1). GTDB lineage: Bacteria > Bacillota > Clostridia > Christensenellales > CAG-917 > RGIG8124. The sequence continues at coordinate 4,116 of CAMVBZ010000083.1, read as the reverse complement.
ATGTTTGGATAGACACTTTAAAGGGATTAAAACTATGAGAGCGCTAGATTTAGTTCATGACACCATAAAGAAATATGTAAAACCAGGTAGTATTTGTATAGATGCTACTATGGGTAGAGGTTATGACACAGCATATCTTGCTTCCTTAGTTGGAGAAACTGGCAATGTTATTGCTTTTGATATCCAACAAAGTGCATTAGATAGTACATCTTCTTTGTTAAAAGAAAAGGGATATAAGAATGTAGAACTCATTTTAGACTCTCACGCAAATATGGCTAAGTATGCTAATGACGAAAGCATAGATTGTATAGTATTTAATCTTGGGTATTTGCCTAACGGAGACCATACAATTTATACACATGCAGATAGTACAATAGAGGCAATAACATCTGGACTTAAATTATTAAAGAAGGGTGGTCTAATGTGTGTGTCTATATATTACGGAGGAGACTCTGGATATGAAGAAAAGGATGCACTTCTTCCATTCTTAAAGAATCTGGATGATGAAAAGTATCAGGTTATAATGGCAAGTTTTTACAATTGGAAGAATGATCCTCCAATACCAGTATTTATTTTGAAGAACTAATTATGGAAGAAAGAGAAAAGATAGTTGAATTGTTTTATAAACAAAAAGAAACTTTAGATAATTTCTTAGAAAGAGATGCTATATCTAAAGAGCAGTATGATATTTCCTTAAATGGTCTCATTACAAAAATGGGCATTACGAATGAAGAACTAGACAGAATTGTAACTAAGAGATTGGTTCTTAGAAAGTGGAGAATAGAGGATGCTCCTTCTATGTTTAAATATGCCTCAGACCCAGCAATTGGTATTCCATGTGGTTGGAAACCTCATACTAATGTAGAGGAAAGCAAAAGAATTATAAATGCATTTATAGATCACCATCCATATTGTTATGCAATATGTTTAAAGGAAGATGTAGAACATCCAATTGGATGTATAGAACTTAATTTAAAAACTTCACTTTGTAGGAGTGAAGATGAGTGCGAATTAGGATATTGGTTAGGAAAACCATATTGGGGGAATGGATATGTCCCAGAAGCAGCTAAATCTCTAGCTAAATATGGATTTGAGATATTAGGGTACAATGCAATTTGGTGTGGATATAAAGATGGGAATACCAAGTCTCTAAGAGCACAAGAAAAAGTTGGATTTGAGTATCAACGAACAATTGATAATTGGGTAGTTGAACAATTAAACGAAGTAAGAATAGCACACGTATCCCTACTTACAAAAGAAAAATGGTTAAGTCTTAATAATTAGTCTATTTTAACAAATGTGTAACCAGCATCTACAATAGCCTTTTCAAATACAGAAGGGGCTATTTCTTTTTCACTTGATACTACAGCATTTTTGTTTTCTAAAGAAACTTCAACATTCTTTACACCTTCAATACCTTCTAATGCCTTTTTAACATGTGCTACACAGTGCATGCACATCATACCATCTACATAAACAGTTTTTGTCATGGTTTGCTCCTTTTTGATATTTATATCAATATTTTTATTTTTTCTCTTTGAGAATGAGTTCTTATTTAGATTAATGAGATTTAGTCTTAATGCATTTAGACATACACATACACTAGACAAAGACATAGCAGCAGCTCCATACATTGGTGTTAGACTTACGCCTAGAGAAGAGAATGCACCAGCAGCAATTGGAATACAAATAATGTTGTATATGAAAGCCCAGAATAAGTTCTCATAAATATTGAGAAGGGTTCTTCTAGAGAGTCTTATAGCTTTTACTGCATCCATTAGAGAGGATTTCATAAGAACTACGTCTGCCGAATCCATTGCTATATCTGTTCCGGCACCAATTGCTATGCCAATATCTGCTCTTGCAAGTGCAGGGGCATCATTAATTCCATCTCCAACCATTATAGTTTTTCCTTTGGATGATAATTGAGTAATTACGCTATCTTTATCTGTTGGAAGAACATTGGATACTACATGATCTATGCCAACTTGGTTTGCTACAGCTTTAGCTGTTATATCATTATCTCCTGTTAGCATAATGACATTTAATCCCAATTCTTTTAGTTCTTTAATTGCGTCTTTACTATCTTCTTTAATTGTGTCTGAAATGGCAATAATTCCAATAATCTTATTTTCTTTAGAAAATAGTAATGGGGTTTTACCTTCATTTGCAAGTTTAAGTAATGTATCTTTTACAGAAGATGTATCTATTCCTTTTTCTTGCATTAGTTTTATATTGCCACCAAACACTTCCTTCCCATCTAATATTGCTTTTACACCAAATCCAGGAAGAGAATTGAATGACGAAATGTCTACCGGATTAATATTGTTTTCTTCTGCTTTCTTAACAATTGCTTTTGCCAAAGGGTGTTCACTTTGTTTTTCTATTGAATATGCTAAAGATAATAGTTCTTGTTCTGATATATCCAAAGGAATAATGTCTGTGACCTTTGTTTCTCCAGTTGTAATTGTGCCCGTTTTATCTAGAACAATTATACTTGCCTTTCCTAGGTTTTCTAGTGATGTTGCATTTTTAAATAATATGCCGTTTCTAGCCCCTTTTCCATTGCCTACCATAATGGCTACAGGAGTTGCTAAACCAAGTGCACAAGGACAAGATATGACCAAAACACTAACTGCTCTTGTTAAAGATGTTGCCCAGCCATATCCAGTTGCAATCCAACAAATAAATACTATGAGAGCAATGCCTAAAACAGTTGGAACAAAGACACCTGAGACCTTATCTGCAACCCTTGCTATTGGCGCTTTAGAGGAGGATGCATCTTCAACCAAAGATATGATTTGAGAAAGGGTAGTATCTTTTCCAACACGTGTTGCTTCGCACTTTATGAAGCCTTGAATATTGATGGTTCCAGCGCTAACTTGATCTCCTTCTTGCTTGTCTACAGGTATGCTTTCACCACTCAAAGAAGACTCATTTATAGTGGTATTGCCAGAAATGATAAAACCATCTACAGGAACACTTTCACCAGGTTTAACTATGAAAATGTCTCCTTTAACTACGGAATTTGCAGAAACAACCATTTCTGAACCATCTTTTAATATGGTTGCTGTTTGTGGTGCCAAACTCATTAAAGCTTTGATTGCATTTGTGGTTTTACCTTTGCTATATGACTCCAATGTTTTGCCAATTGTTATTAGCGTTAGGATCATTGCAGCAGACTCAAAATATAGTCCATGTAATAATTGATGTGCAGCTTCTATATCTCCGTTTGTTGTTAGGATAGAGAGTTTAATAAAGAGTACAAAACTATATATAAAGGAAATACCACTTCCCATTGCAACAAGTGTATCCATATTAGGTGCAAGATGGATTACTCCTTTAAAACCAGAAATAAAGAACTTGCAATTAATAATTATAATGGATAGTGATAGTATTAATTCTACAAGGCCTATATAAAGAGGATTCATGAAAGAAGGAAGAGGCCAGTTCCACATCATATGCCCCATAGAAACATACATTAAAACCAATAATATAACTACGGAAGAAATTAATCTTTTTAGAAGAGTTTTTGTCGTTTGTGTATTCGTATCTTTTTTATTTTCTTTCTTTTCATCTTGTACACTTGCACCATATCCAACCTTAGATACTGCGCTACAAATAATGTCTGGTGTGGCAGGGGAGTCAAAGGTTACTTGCATAGAGTTGGTTAGAAGGTTTACTGCGACCTCCTTAACGCCATCTACGCCTTTTACAGCCTTTTCTACGTGTGCTACACAAGCAGCACAACTCATTCCTGTTACATCAAATTTAAGAGTTTTCATTTTAGTTTCCTCATTAAATCTAGAAGTTCATCTAAAGTTTCTTTCTTGCCTTCTTTAACATCATCTACAACACATGTTTTCATATGTTCATCTAAGATTATATAACCAACAGAAGATAGAGCACTTTCAACAGCAGCAATTTGTGTGAGAATGTCTCCACAATATCTGTTTTGGTCTATCATGTTCTTAATTCCGTTTAATTGTCCAATAATTCTATTGATTCTAGAATCTAGGTTTTGAACCATTTCTTCTGATCTTGGTGTTTTCTTTGTATGACAACAACATTCTTTCTCTTCCATATTATATCTCCATATACCCCCATAGGGTATTT
>CAMVBZ010000082.1 GCA_947165815.1 uncultured Clostridia bacterium | reverse complement strand
GTCCAACTCTTTGTTATTATTTTAGATATTTCTATAACGTGAGTATATATCTTTAATTGACACGAGTACTTTTTATAAATATAATTTATAATCTAAATACATAAATTTGGAGACAATAAATGATTAAGAATGTACTATATTATCTAGAAAATAGTGCTGAGAATTATCCTAATAAAATTGCTATTATTGAGGAAGAAAAAACTGTTACTTATTCTCAATTAGAATTAAATGCTAAGTCCATAGGAACAGGGCTTGCTTCATATAATGTTTTTAATAAGCCAGTTGGTGTATATATGGAGAAAGGAATAGATGCATTATCTTCTTTCTTTGGTATTGTTTATGCAGGTGGATTTTATTGTACTCTTAATACTGAATTGCCAGATTTTAGACTTACTCAAATACAAGATGTTTTAAAGGCTAAAGTAGTTGTTACAACAGAAGAATTAAAAGAGAAGGCAAAAGAGCTTTTTAATACAAGTATTATTTGTACTGTTGATGAACTTAGAAAGACTACTATTAACGAAGAAACATTAAGTGTTATTCGTGATAAGATGATAGACAAAAACCCACTATATATTAATTTCACATCTGGTTCTACTGGAGTACCAAAGGGGATTGTAGTTGGACATAGAAGTGTTATTGATTTTATAGAACATTTTGTAGAGATTTTTGGTATAGATTCAACGGATATTATTGCAAACCAAGCACCATTTGATTTTGATGTATCTGTAAAAGACATTTATTCTTCATTAAAAGCAGGAGCAACTCTTGTTGTTGTACCAAGATCTTATTTTTCTATTCCTACAAAGCTTATGGACTATCTTTGTGATAATAAAATCACAACAATGATTTGGGCTGTATCTGCACTTTGTTTAATTAATACTTTCCATGCTTTGGATTATAAGACTCCAACAACACTTAAAAGAGTATTGTTTAGTGGAGAGGTAATGCCATATAAGTGCATTAATGGATGGCAAAAATTCTTGCCAGATGTAGAATATATAAATCTTTATGGACCAACAGAAATTACATGTAACTGTACATATTATGTACTAGAAAAAGGAAGAGATTATTCTACGGGTATTCCTATTGGAAAAGCTTTCCCAAATGAGGATGTATTCTTACTAGATGACAACAATAATCTCATTACAGAAACAAACAAGATTGGAAAGATTATAGTTAGAGGAACAACACTTGCACTTGGATATTACCATTTACAAGAAAAGAACCAAGATAGTTTCATCCAAAATCCTTTAAATGATGCGTATCCAGAGAGAGTTTATGTAACTGGAGATCTTGGTAAATATGATGAAAACGGAGATTTATTATTCTGTGGAAGAAAAGACCACCAAATTAAATATATGGGACATCGTATAGAACTAGAAGAAATAGAAAAGGCTATGTCTCAAATAGATGGTGTAGATAGATGTTTCTGTACCTTTGAAAAGGAAAGATTAAAGGGATATTATGTTGGAACTATAGAAAGAACAGAATTATATTCTGTTATGAAGCAAACTCTTCCAGTTTTCATGATTCCTGGATTCCTTAGAAAGATGGATTATATGCCTTTAACAAAGAACGGAAAGATAGATAGACAAGAGGCAGTTTTAATAGCAGAGGGGAAGAAATAAATGTATACATTAGATGATATTATTAAAACAAATAAGACTGCATTCTATGTTTTTGATATTAACGTATTAAAAGAAAGAATTCGTTATTTGAAATCAAAAATGCCAAAGAATGTTTCTATTTGCTATGCAATTAAAGCAAACCCTTTTGTTGTTAAAGAAATAGATCCAGATTTAGAAAAATTTGAGCTTTGTTCTCCTGGTGAAGTTGAGATATGTAAGAGTGTTGGAATAGACAGTTCTAAAATGGTTATTTCTGGTGTATACAAAACTCCAGAGTATATAGATAGTTTATTTAAAGAAGAGTTCAATGGTGTATATACAATTGAGTCTTTAACACAATACTTTCTACTTTGTAAACTTTCCCAAAAATATAATAAAAATATTAAAGTCTTAATACGTCTTACAAACTCTAGCCAATTCGGAGTGAATGAAGAAGATATAGAAGATATTAGTAAAGATCTAAAAACCAATGAAAAGGTAGAATGTATCGGTATTCAATTCTTTTCAGGAACACAAAAGACATCTATTAAAAAAGTTAGAAGAGAAATAGAACATATGGATGCATTCTTAATTCATTTAAGAGATGATTTAGGATTTACATCTAGCGTATTTGAATATGGTCTAGGAGCCCCTGTATCTTACTTTGAGGGTGATGATTTTGACGAACCAACATACTTCAATGAATTTAGTGAGATTATAAACTCCATGACATATAAGACAAGTATTATTATAGAACTAGGAAGAAGTGTGGTGGCATCTTGTGGAAAGTATTATACTCATATTGTAGATCTTAAGTGCAATAAAGGAATTAATTATGCACTTGTGGATGGTGGTATGCACCAAATAGTATACTTCGGACAACAAATGGCCATGAAACAACCTATTATGTCTATTATTGGAAAAGAAATTAAAACAGATGGGAAAGAGTGGGTAATATGTGGTGCACTTTGTTCTATGAATGATATAATTGTAAAGCAAATGCCACTTGGAGACATTGAGATTGGAGATACATTATGCTTTGAAAATGCAGGTGCTTATTCCGTAATGGAGGGTATGGCATTATTCCTTAGCAGAGATATCCCAGCAGTATATATGAAAAAAGAAAACGGAGAGGTTATATGTATTAGAGATACATTTGAAACCTTTGAGTTAAATAAACCGAAATACAAAAATTAAAAAAAGAGGTACTATTATGGATAAATTACTTGAAATATTACAAGACATCAACCCAGATATTGATTACACAACTTGTGAAGACTTAATTGATGGACATCGTTTAGAATCCTTATCCATTATTTCATTAATAGCCGAACTCGAAGATGCTTTTGACATTACTATTCCAGCAGCAGAGATTATTCCAGCAAACTTCAATTCTGCAAAAGCTATGATGGCAATGATAGAACGTTTACAAGAGGACTAATTAAATGCATTGGCTAGCATATCAATTATTACATGGAGAATTACCTCAATTAAGTTCTTTTACGAACTTCCACTTTGTGGTATATGCAATTCCATGTTTCATATTGCTCTATGTCTTAATGCCAAAAAAATTAAAGAGATATTATTTATTAATAGCCAGTTACGCATTCTGTTTCTTAATAAATGGTGCAATGGTTATATACCTTTTGGTATCTACCGTGTCTATGTTTGGATTTGGTCTTCTTTTAGACAAATTACAAACGCAGATGAAAGATGCTTTAGCCGTTACAGAGAAGGAGCAGAGGAAAGCTGTTAAGAAAAAATTTGTAATTAAACAACGTGTTGTAATACTATTTGCAATATTATTGCACATTGGGACTTTAGTTGTATTAAAGTATACTGGTTTCTTTGTTACAAACATTAACAGAGCAATAACCATGTCTGGTGGTACAAACCTTTTAACTGTCCCACACTTCTTAATCCCAATTGGAATATCATTCTTTAGTTTACAAGCACTTTCATACATTTTAGACGTTTACCGTGGTATAACAAAAGCAGATAGAAATATACTACGTCTTGCATTATTCCTTGCCTTCTTCCCACAGGTTATAGAAGGTCCTATTTCAAGATACAACCAAACAGCAGACCAACTTTGGAATTCACCTCAAGTTAATACTCAAAGCTTCACATTTGGAGTTCAGAGAATTATTTTTGGTATGATTAAAAAGATAGTAATAGCAGATAGATTAAATTCGTTTGTGGCTCTTATATTTAACGACTATGCTATGTTAGATGGTGGAACTATTGCACTAGGTGCAATATTATATACAATCCAGCTCTATATGGACTTTAGTGGTATTATGGACATTGGTCTTGGTATATCTGAAATTGTTGGTATTAAATTACCAGAAAACTTTGAAAGACCATTCTTCTCCAAGACAATATCTGAGTTCTGGAAGAGATGGCATATTACATTAGGTACATGGTTTAGAGACTACATATTCTATCCAGTTTCAACCTCCACAAGCATGAAAAAGCTCACATCTTCTGCAAGAAAGAAATTAGGAAATCATTATGGTCCTTTGATAGCGGGAAGTATTGCTTTGTTCTCCGTTTGGATTTGCAATGGTTTATGGCACGGAGCAGACTGGAACTTCATATTCTTTGGAATGTATCATTTTGTCTTGATACTCCTAGGAAATATACTTGTACCTTTGGTACGTCTTGTGAACAAGAAACTTAACATTAATCCAGAGAATTTCTTCTACAAATTAATGCAAATATTAAGAACCTGTTTGTTAGTTGTAATTGGAGAGTTATTCTTCAGAGCAAACGGGTTAATGAACGGATTCCATATGTTTGGAAGAATATTCACAGATTTCTCATTCTCATCTTTAACAAGTGATTTACTAGTTAGAGGTGGTATAGATTATTTAGACTTCATTATTGCAGGTATAACCTTAATTGGTATATTTGCTGTAAGCGTATTAAATGAGAAGAAGATTTCTGTTAGAGAGTTGCAAACAAAACCAGTTAAGGGTGCATTGGTGCTTCAATGGAGTGTTATATTCATCCTTGCAATATTCTTATTAGTATTTGGTGCGTATGGTGTTGGATATGCAGAGGTATATCCAATGTATGCAGAGTTCTAGGGAGGGAGATATGTTAGACGAGAAGAACAAGAACAGATTATATAAATCCCTAGTTGTAATAGTATTCATGATAGTACTAATTGGATCTATGCTCCTTTTATCTTTTGTATTCACACCAACAAACAACTATCCAGATGCTGGGATGATAGACTGGAATGTAAAAGCAATACTTGCAGAACCTCAAAATAGTATAGATGCTATATTCCTTGGAAATAGTGAAGGGTATTATGCATTTACACCACTAAAGATATGGGAAGAACAAGGTATTACAACATATAATTGCAGTGCCAAAGGAAATCCTGTAAACATATCTGAATCCTATTTACACTTAGCTTTTGAAAAGCAAACTCCAAAAGTTGTATTTTTTGAAACAGACTCTATATATAAAAAGCCTTTAGTTATATGGCAATTGTTTAGTAGCAGAGTTGTAGAAACATTCTCTGTTATGTCATATCACAACCGTTGGAAGGATATGGATGCGTCTGAGATAGGGAAAGAAAAGAATTACACATATCAAGATGATTTCAAAGGATTCTTTATGGACAAGGCAACAGTTGCTGCAGATCCTGCAACAAATATGAATCCAACGGATAAGAGCAAGCACATATTCTATAGAAACAGACAATACATCATTAGAATGAAAGAGTATTGTGAAGAAAGGGGTGCAAAGTTTGTATTAGTTAGCACACCAACTACAAAGAACTGGAATATGAAAAAGCATAATGGAATGGCAGAGTTTGCACAAAGTGCAGGCATTGAATATATAGACATGAACTTTATGTATGACGAATTACACATAGACTGGAACACAGACTCACGAGATGGTGGAGATCATTTGAATGTTGTTGGTGCAGATAAGATTTGTTCATATTTAGGACAATACCTTGCAAATACCGGTTTATTTACAGATAAGAGGACTGATCCTTCATATTCTAAGTGGAATGAAAACTTAGAAAAGTATAATAATGCCAAGAATCCTTCTTGATAATCATTCATTTATATGTCCTTTTTTTAACCCTTGAATACCACCTATTAAATATATTATTATTTAAATAGGGGGATTGTTATGGATGTTTTGAAACAAAAAAATGATCTTTTTGCTAAGGTTATGTCTTTGCTAGAAAAAGAGTTTGGTTCTGGCGATTTTGTTGTTTGGGTGATGACAGAAGC
>CAMVBZ010000081.1 GCA_947165815.1 uncultured Clostridia bacterium | reverse complement strand
CCCATAACACACTATTTTCTAAAAAAAGTAAAACGATTTTTATCAGGTTTCAAAATTTGCAATTTTTCAGTTTTTTAACTAATTATGTCTCAAAAATAATGTTTTTTGTCACTTTCACCCCTTCAAAAGTCCATTTTTTAGTACTTTTGCACTCCAAAATGCTAAAATTTTCAAAATTCGGTATTGAATATAATAAATTAAAATACTATAATTTATACATAACAATAAAATAAATCCCTACGGGGAAAGAAAAAGGAGAAAAATATATGAGAAAAGCTTTTATTTGTCCAACAAAGTACGTACAAGGCGAAGATGAACTTCTTAACCTCGGTTATTTCGTAAAAACATTCGGTAAGAAAGCATTACTTATCGGAGATCCATTTGCATTAGGTCTTGTTAAAGACAAACTTGCAGCAACTCAAGCTAAATATGGCGTTGAATTCGTTACAAGCGATATCTTCAAGGGCGAATGTTCAAGAAACGTTGTTAAGAAATTACAAGATTTTGCAAAAGCAAACAAGTGCGCATGTACTATCGGTTTAGGTGGTGGTAAAGCTATCGATACATCAAAATGTGTTGCAGCTGGAAACCCATTAATCATCTGCCCAACAATCGCAGCTACAGATGCTCCAACATCCCACTCTGCAGTTCTCTATACAGATGACCACGAATTCGATGATTATGCATACTTCCGTCAAAGCCCAAGCGTAGTTTTAATAGACCTTAACGTTATCGCAAGCGCTCCATCACGTTTCTTAGTATCTGGTATGGGTGATGCACTCTCCACATATTTCGAAGCAAGAGCAAACGTTCAATCTGTTTCTAACGTAAACGCTGGTCTTCCATGCGGTGCAGATCGTAAGAAAGGCACATTACTTGGTTATGGAACACATACAGCATTCGCACTCGCAACTCTCTGCTATCAAAACCTTATTTCAGATGGTGCAAAAGCAAAGGCAGCTTGTGATTGCAATGTAGTAACTCCAGCATTCGAAAAGATCGTTGAAACAAACATCCTCCTCTCTGGTTTAGGATTTGAATCAGGTGGTTTGGCAGGCGCACACGCAATGCACGATGGTTTAACAGTAGTTCATGATATTCATGCTTGCTGCTTCCACGGTGAAATCGTTGCATTCGGTACTCTTGCACAATTAGTACTTGAAAATGCTCCAGAAGAAGAATTCTATGAAGTATTAGACTTCTGTACAACAGTTGGCCTCCCAGTTTGCTTGAAAGACTTAATGACAGATAAGAAGACAGGCAAAGTTATCAGAGATTCATTAACAGAAGAAGAATACAAAGCAGTTGCTGAAAAGACATGTATCCCAGAGGAATCAATCCACAACATGCCATTCAAGGTAACACCAGATATGGTTATCGCAGCAATTAAGACAGCAGATAAACTCGGACGCGAATACGCATACGGTGACTAATTTGTAATTAACTAGTAAGGGCATATCTATATAGGTATGTCCTTATTTTTTAGATAAGGAGATAAAGAAATTATGAAGAAAATAATGAATACTCCAGAGACATTCGTTTATGATATGTGTCATGGACTTGCAGCAGCACATCCAGAACTTGAATTCGTAGAAAAATTCAAAATCGTAAAAAAGAAAGAAATCAACGAAGATAAGGTTTCCCTTATTTCTGGTGGTGGATCTGGTCATGAACCAGCACACGCAGGTTTCGTTGGAAAAGGTATGCTAGACGCAGCTGTTTGCGGAGACGTTTTTGCATCCCCTTCTCAAGTTCAAGTTTATAATTCAATTAAGAAATGTGCTACAGACAAAGGTGTATTACTTATCATTAAGAACTACTCCGGAGACTGTATGAACTTCAATAACGCTATGTCAGATGCACAAGAAGACGGAATTAAAGTAGATGCAGTATATGTAAATGATGATATCGCTGTTAAAGATTCCCTCTACACTGTTGGTAGACGTGGTGTTGCAGGAACAGTTCTTGTTCATAAATGCGCAGGCGCAGCTGCTGAACAAGGCAAAGAATTAGAAGAAGTTAAACGTGTAGCAAATAAGGTTATAGAAAATGTCCGTTCATTCGGTTTCGCTTTCACATCATGTACAGTTCCAGCTGCTGGACATCCAACATTTGAAATTGGTGATGATGAAATGGAATTCGGTGTTGGTATCCATGGTGAACCAGGACGTTTCCGTGAAAAGATTGATTACTCTAAGGGAACATTCGCAGATGACCTCTCTAGAAGAATCGTAACAGACCTCGAAGGAGACTTAGGTCTTAAGAAAGATGAAGAAGTTGTTCTTCTTATCAATGGATTTGGTGGAACACCATTGCAAGAACTCTATATCTTAAATAACTCTGTAACAAAGGCATTAAATGCAGACGGTGTTAAGATTCATAGAACAATCGTTGGTAACTTCATGACATCTATCGATATGGCAGGTGCTTCTATCACAGTTTTAAGAGTAGATGCTGAATTAAAGGCATTAATAGACTACCCTGTATCCACACCAGCACTCACATGGGGCGCAGCAATGGATGCACAAGCAGAAGCAGCTGTAGAAGCAATGAAGGCTATTTCAAAAGCTTTAGGAGTAACACCTGTAGCAGAAGCTCCAAAGAAAGCAGCAAAGAAAGCAGCTCAAGCTGAAGAAGATGATGCAAACGCAGTATATGAAGTAGTTGGAGATCCAAAAGTTGGTGAAACAATTAACCTCCCTGCATTTGTTAAGGTAGTAGAAAAGATGGCAGATGTTATTATCGAAAACGAAGTTCCATTCTGTGAAGCAGACCAAATGGGTGATGGAGACTTTGGTATGTCCATCGCAAAAGGTTTCAAGCAATTAAAGGCAGACTGGGCAACAAGAAAGAAAGGTGACATCGGTGAATTCTTAGTAAGCTGTTCAGAAATTATTAAAGAATACTGTGGTGGTGCTTCTGGTCCTATTTGGGGTTCTGCATTCAAGTATGCTGGTAAAGCAGTTCTTGGAAAGCAAGAAGTAAGCCTCAAGGATGTAGCATTCTTATTCATGGAAGCTAACCGTGGTGTTTATGAAACAGGTAAGAAGTCATTTGGTAAAGGTGCAGACATTGGTGACAAGACATTAGTAGACGCATTAAAACCATGTGCCTTAGCTCTTACAAAAGCTGCAGAAGAAGGAAAGAAGTTACAAGAAGGTTTAGATCTTGGTGCTAAAGCTGCTCACGAAGGCGCAGAAGCAACAAAGACTGTAGTTGCAAGACTCGGAAGAGCTGGAACAGTTGGTGAAAGATCAATTGGATTCCCAGATGCAGGTGCACACGGACTCGATGTAATCTTCAACGAACTCGCTGCATATATCAAAACATTATAATTAAGTTATAACTTAATATTTAAGAGCCAGGCGTAAAAACCTGGTTCTTTTTATACACTTCTCTATCATTTTATAAATGCTCTCTTAGTAATTAACTAATCTATTAATTCTATTATGAATTAAGTCTTTAAAAGATTCTTTCATTTCTTGTGTTAATAAAGAGTCTTCACACATTTCTATGTATTTTTCTTCTAAACCAACTACTTTTGATATCAAATTGTTTGCAACTTTCAATGAAATTTCACAATATTCTGCGAATCTAATAAAAGTTGAATAATTAATATTACTTTTTTTTGAACACATAGATAGTGCGAATTCTTCGTTATCATCTATCAATATTATATTAACAGGAAGCAAATCATATGCTGAAGATAAAACATATTGTCCGGATTTATATTCTTTCTCTATTAGCGAAAAATTCTTTAAATGCATATCTGAATTTCCTACCACAAATGAGAAAACTAATCTTAGATAGAATTCAACTATATCTAATCCACTTTGAGATGAAAACGCCTTAATAATTTTAGAACATTTTTCATACGAACCTTTGTACTTATCTTGAGTAAGTCTGCCATCTAATTGGCAAAAATCTTCCATTGCATATTTTTTTACATGATTATTGTTTACTTCTCTATCTATACGTTTAGTTATGTATGCATAAGAATTATTTGTATATAATAATGCATGGGGGACAGTTTTAATGCCCGTAATTTCTGCCATTTGCATTACCAAAAATTCTGATTCGGGAAGTTGCTTATATTCTTCAACTTGAGGCTTAAGGATAAATCCTGATGGATAATCAACTAAAGTTAGCCTTGGATTATCACCAAATGATAAATGAAGAGATAATTTTTTTTGTACCCCTGGTATTGTATATCCCTTATTAACCGTTTTTATAGCAAGTTGTTTTATAGTATCTTCAGAAATATCAATCTGTGGCATTTCCTTTGTATTAAAGAATTTTTTTATACACTTTCTATGCCATCTCGATTCTTTTTCTTCTAAAGAAGCATCATCTAGTATTGGTTTTCCGCAAAACAGACATCTCATTCTTTTTTCTCCTTTATACTTACGTTTCCAATACAATCTTTACAAGCTATTAACAATAAACCAAATCTGTCATTTTTATCTATTTTCCAATTCTTACTAATTACGTCTAAAAGCCATCCTTCTGGTATTAACCCATCAAAGAAAGGAAACAATGTTTTTGATTGATACTCTTTATCCGTTAATGGCATTGTTAAAGATATCGCAGAAGCATCATTTTGAGATAAATATCCTAAATCATATGTAAAACTGTATCCATAATCAGTTTCTTTTAATAGTCCTGCATAGTTATCATTTACATATACATAAGCAATTCTATTGGTCATAGTTATTATCTACCCTCTCTTTACCAGGTACAGCTTGCATACCAAACATGGCTAATGCTTGATTAACCTTATCCATACGGACTGTCTCTTTTCCTTGCTCTAATTCTCTAACAAAGCGCAATCCCAATCCAGATCTGAGTGCAAACTCCTTCTGGGTTAATCCCGCCTCTTGTCTACTCTTTTTAATAAATCTTGCTATTTCATTCATACAAGTATATTACACCCTTTCGGTTATAATGTCAATAATTTTTATTAAAATCATACCTTATCGGGTATAAAATATATTTTCATATAACGTATTACACCTTTTCGGGTATAAATATATTTAAAAATGGAATATGTTTTTACAAAACTTCTCTATCATTTAAGATTTAAAAAAGACCTAGATTTCTCTAAGCCTTCTCTATATAAATAATATTCATAATTTCTAGACAAATTATAGTTTTTTATACTCTTCTTCACTACATCCCCAAACAATACCCTTTAAAGTTGGTTTATTAAATATATTTTTAGCCCAATTTCTCTCCCATCCCTTCGGTTGACCAATCTTTGGTTTTTGTTGCTCACAATATACTGTTAAAATTGTACAGTCTTCAAAAGAATGATCTGTTATACACTTTACACTTGCGGGAATAAAAATTTTCCAAAGAGAATTACAACGCATAAATGGACAGTCTATAACCTCCACACTTCTTGGAATATTAATATACATTAACTTACCACACCATTGGAATGTGTTACGTATTTTCTTTGTCCCTTCATTTAACTTAACTCTATTAAGCCTTGGACAATCACTCATAAAATACCCTACTTCTTTTATCCCAGGTATCTCTATTTCCTCTATATTAGTCCCGCTTAATGCTGCAAGACCGATTTCTTTTAATGTTTTAGGAAGATTAATCTCCTCTAATCCAGATTTTTGAAATGCATATGGTTCAATTGTTTCTAGTCCTTCATATAACTCTACCTTTTTAAGAGCCGTACAACCTTTAAAACAACTCTTTGGAATTGCCCTAAGCGATTTAGGCATTATAACCTCTTTTAGTCTGTCACAGCCTTCAAAACAGCTCTCTGGCAACCATGTTAAACCACTTGGCAATTTAATTCTCTCCAAACTTGTTGGGAACTTATTGTTAATGGTAATACAAGTATCTGGATAATATATCTCTGTAACGCCATCTGGAAATTTACATTCAGATATTTTTACATTCTCTGGAATATGAACAATGGTATTTTCACCTTTATATCTCTTTAAAATATAACAATATGAATCACTATAAAG
>CAMVBZ010000080.1 GCA_947165815.1 uncultured Clostridia bacterium | reverse complement strand
AGCATACGCGCGCACGCGTGCGTGTATTTTATTTGTATACTTATATTAATAATAGATAATATATATAGTTATATAGGAGTTAATTATAAACTTTTTAGGTAAAATAATAATGGTTGTATTGTGAAAAATACTATGCTATAATCTCATTGAACTCACATCTAGGAGACATGAAAATGAAGAAAAAATCTAACGATAATTTAGCCGTTTTTTCAGACGTAATTTCCTCTCTTGTTTTTAATGCAACAAGCGATGTAGAAGGTCTTGAAATTATCAATACTTCACCTGAGTCTAAGAAGGCAACAAAGAAGAAAAGTGTCATCGTAAATTTCTTACCTAATGACAAAGTTTCTATAGATGTCTCTGTTGCAATCAAGTATGGGTATGTAGTTCCAGATGTAGTTTCACTTGCTCAAGAGAAGATCATTCAAGCTGTTGAAGCAGCAACAAAATATAAGGTCCAATCTGTCAACGTTTCAGTTGTTTCAGTCATTGTTCAATAGGTGAAAAAATGGGTAAAAGAATCGTTGCTAGAGAAGATGTTTTTAAGCTTGTTTTTGGGTACATGTTTACACTCCAAAAAGACGATGAAGATCTTGAACTTTTTTTGATGGATGCAGAGTTCGATGATGGAGATAAAGAGTACATAAAAAATACTTATGAAGGTGTCATGGAACACTATGATGAAATCCAAAAAATTTTAGTAGATACAATCACAGGTTATGCACCAGAAAGAGTTTTCAAAACAGATAAGGCAGTCCTCACTCTTGGTGTCTATGAGTTAAAGTACACAGCACTTGAAAAAGGAATTATCATTAACGAGTGTGTAAAGATTGCAAAGAAATATGGAACACAAAAATCTGGAAAATTTGTAAATGGTGTTCTCGCAAAATTAGATAAATAGTTGAAAAGGGGTTCGCCCTTTTTTGATTTACTTTAAGGACAGGAATTATGTTAGGGGATGTAAATTCACTTCTTGAAAAATCTATGCCAGTTAAGGAATTGAATGCAATTATTAAGTCTGCATTCTATGACAATCCTTTCTTCACGAATCTTTATGTTTATGGAGAGGTTAGTGGTTTTAAGATTACAAACGGAAATGGATATTTCACTCTTAAAGATAAAGAAGCACAAATTAAATGTTGTATGTGGGGAGCATCTCCAAAAGATGCAATTGAAGAAGGAACCAGTATAATTGCAAGAGGTAAGGTGGACTTCTGGAATAAGAGCGGATCAATTGCTTTCATAGTTAGTGAATATATGCCAACTGGAAAAGGCTTATTGTTCTTAGAGTTTGAAAAGCTTAAAAAGAAATTGGAAGCCGAAGGTCTATTTGATGAATCTCATAAAAAGCCAATTCCTGAATATCCTAAAAACGTTCTAGTTCTCACATCCAAGACTGGTGCAGTAATTAGAGATATAAACACAACCATTAGAAAGAATAACCCAGTTATAAATATCGTAGTTAGAAATGTTTTAGTTCAAGGTGAAAGAGCAGCATCGGATATAGTCACTGCTTTAAGAAACTGTGACAAACTCGGATATGATGTCATCATTATTGCAAGAGGTGGAGGATCACTAGAAGACTTAGCACCTTTCTATGATGAAACCTTGGTTAGAACAATTTATGATATGAAGACTCCAGTTATTTCTGCAGTTGGACACGAGACAGATTATTCTCTTTGTGATTTCGTTGCAGACTACAGAGCACCAACTCCAACAGCAGCTGGTGAAAAGGTTGGATATGACTGGTATGGGTTAGTAGACCAAGTAAAAGAAAATATGCAAAGAATTGTTTCTTTGTGTAATAACCAATTTGAAAGAAAGTCTAGTAGAGTGCAAGTTCTTAGTCATAGACTTGCAACAGCAAGCACCACTTTCTATACAAGAAAGGTGAATAAGATATTAGCTCTCACTTCCAAGTTAAAAGAAAACACAAATACCATTATCCAAAACAAGGAAGGAAAGTATAGAGAACTTAATGCAGCACTAGACCAATTATCTCCTTTAAAAACACTTGGCAGAGGTTTTTATTCTGTTTCCAAAGATGGAAAGAGAGTAACAAGTGTGGATAACTTAAGTGTTGGAGATGAAATAGATATTAGAGGAAAGGATGGCACAATTAGTGCAGAAGTTAAAAAAATAGAAAAAGAGGAGAAATAAGATGGCAGAAAAGAAGAACACTTTTGAAGAATCTCTCCAAAAACTAGAAGAGATAGTAAGGACATTAGAAGGAGATGTTTCCATAGATGAAGCTATTAAGCTTTTTGAAGATGGAATTAAAGTTTCCAAAGAATGTGTAGACGAATTAAAAGCAGAGAAAGGAAAGTTATCTTTACTCACAGACGAAATCAATAATCTCACAGAGGAGTTAAATATAGAAAAATGAGCAGACAAGAATTCTGTGCTCATATAGAGCATGACTTATTCTTGCTTTTAAATAGCAAGAGTGCACAAGTTGGACAACAACTTGTAGAAATGATGGGATATGCAACATTAACTGGTGGAAAAAGATTAAGACCAGCAGCTATTTATCTTGGTGCAGAAGCAGTTGGAGGAGATGTTAAGAAATTAGATAGCAAACTCAGAACACTTGCACTTGGATTAGAATTAATCCATTGTTACTCCTTAGTTCATGACGATTTACCTGCAATGGACAATGATACTCTAAGAAGAGGAAAACCAACAGTACACAAAGCATATGGAGAAGCAAATGCCATTCTTTGTGGAGATGCACTTTTAAATTTTGCAATGGAAACTCTTTTAGATGGTGTTGTAAGATATGATGATCCTTTGTTTAACAAAGCAGCATTTAAGATAGCAGAGAGTGCTGGATACAAAGGTATGATATACGGACAATACTTAGACATTAACGGAAACGGAAAAGATATTCGTTCTCTTATTGGTCTAAACCAATATAAGAGTGGAAAACTCTTTGAAGCAGGATTTGCGGCTGGTGGAATTCTTGCAGGAGCAAGTGAAGGAACTGTAAAGATACTTTGCAATTACGGACAAAACCTTGGAGCAGCATTCCAAATCTTAGATGACATTAGAGATATGAAGAAGGATGACATTTCTGTTGCAAAACTTGCAGGAGAGCAAAAAGCAAGAAGTTATGTTGTGTATTATATGGGAGAAGCAAAGAAAGCAGCAGAGAAACTTCAAGTTAGAGATGGTCTAAATGCTCTTGCAGATGACATGTCTAGAGGCGAGTATTAATTAAATAATTAAAAGAGAATAGGAAGTTCGTTAGTTTGCAAAAGTGAGCTAACGAATTTTTTATGTAAATTGTAATAAAAATCTCTTGCATTTTAGGTTAAGTTGTGATAAATTGATTAAGCATTGTGGCACCATAGCCAAGCGGTAAGGCAGAGGTCTGCAAAATCTTTATCTCCAGTTCGATTCTGGATGGTGCCTCCAAAATACCAAAGGCAATTCTAAAATACCACATGCCGGAGTGGTGGAATTGGCAGACACAAGGGACTTAAAATCCCTCGCCCTCAAAAGCGTATCGGTTCGAGTCCGATCTCCGGCACCAAGATTAAGCTCCCAAATTGGGAGTTTTTTCTTTTATGTGTGATTAACACACATATTCTTTGAAAGAAAGCAATTTCATTCTTGCATATTATATTTATCTTTGATAAAATATATATGTATAACTATGTACACACATACTGGCATGAATTTCATACTTGTACATAGATAATAAGTATAAAGGAAGAGAAGCAAATGATTTCAACAACATATGCAATGAGAAAAGGATATAAGCCTATAGACTTTTTCTATCGTGCAGTTGTTAATGTTAAATCCAAGAAAGTTCAGTTTGTAGATGCATTCCAAATTCTTAATGACAGATATGTTGGAAGAATGAATGTTATGAACTATTTCTTTATTGCAGAAAATTCCGTACGTATTAATGAACTCAATCTAATTGCTTTAGACGAACTCAAGAATTACAACCAAGTAATGAGAGAAAACTTCTACATCCCAGATGTACAATACAATCTCCCAATTACAACAAGATTCTTGGGATCAGATAGAGACTTAGAAATACTCCAAGCAACATTAAGAGAAAAGGGATACAAAAAAGCAAATCTCATTATCTCTTTCAATGCAAACACATTATTAGCTCTTCCTAAGGAAGCAAAGGTTAGATATGACAGATTAAGAAGAATGGGCTTTAAGACATGTGTTTACGGATTTGGTGAAGAGTTCAACGAATTAGACTTATTTGCAAGATACAATTTTGATTACCTAAGATGCGAAGCAATTTATTTTGATGCAACACCTCAAAAGAAAAGATTACTTAGCATGCTTGTTAAATATTGCAGTGCAAACAAGATGAGTCTCATTATGGAAGGAGTAGACACTCCAAGCCAAATGACAAGATTCAAAAAAGAAGGTGTAACATTATATACTGGCAAAGCAGTTGCAAAATTAACAAGATGGGTAACTAGAGAGATATTATCTCTTCCTGCACTAAGTGCAAAGCAAAAGGAAGATTATCTTAGAAAGATAGAAGAAGAGAAAGCGGAAGCAAGAAGAAAAGAAGAACTTGCAAAAGAAAAAGCAAGAATAGAAGCTATTAAGAAAGCAAAAGAAGATGCAGCCGCTGGAAAAGTTATTGCACCAGAAGCTCCAAAGCCAGAGATGACAAAGTCTCCATATCAAGTAAGACTTGAAAAGCAAAAGGAAGCAGCAAAGAGAGCAGAAGAGATAAGAGCAGCAAAGAGAGCAGAGAAAGCAGCACTTTTTGATGTTCAAAAAGAAGACAAAGATACAAGAAGAGAAAGAAAGCTTTACGAAGAAGCAGCAAATGCATATGCAAAAGACACATCTTTATTTGGTGGAGATCCATTTGGAGGCACTGGCAGTTTCGGAATGAAGTTAAATCTTGGCAGACAAGCTCCTAAGTTTAGATCCAAAGAAGCAGAAGTTATTATATCTGAAACAGAGGAAGAGGAAGTATCCTCATATGAAAGCGAAAAAGTTCTTGGTGAAGGCAAAGCTGTAAAGCCAGTCTTTGATGAAAAGAAAGCGGATGAAGAAGATGCAGCAAGGGAAGCACAAGAAGCCAAAGAGAAAGAAGAAAGAATAAAAGCAAAGAAAGCAGCGCTTGAAGCACAACAACAAGAAGAAGAGAAAGATGTGGAAGAGCCTGTTGACGAAATAAAAGAAGAAGAAAAACAAGAAACTCCTACTGAAGAAGTTCCACAAGAAGAACCAAAACAAGAGGAAGTTAAAGAAGAAACACAAGTACCAGAAGAGGATGACGAACCAAAAGGTCATTATAATGAGAAACATCAATGGGTTGATGAAAACGGAAACATTTATAATGGTTACTGGGACGAAAATGGCAACTGGGTAGACTATGAAGAATTTGATGAACTTGAAGAAGGACATTACAACGAAAAAGGTCAATGGGTTGCAGCAGATGGTACAGTATATAACGGATACTATGACGAGCAAGGTAGATGGATAGACTATTCATATCAAAACGAAGAAGGCGAGTGGGTAGATAACGGATACTTTGATGAAAGAATAAACAAATGGGTTCCATACGGCTATTTTGACGAAGATGGAACATGGCATAACTTCTAAGAAGTGTACAAGGAGAGAATCCTATGGCAGATGAAGAGAGGGATGTAACTCAGAACGAGGCAGTTGAGTCTCAAGAGACTTCAAATCCAGCAGAGCAAAACGAAGAAGTTGCTCAATCTAATAATGCAGAGAATGCAGAAAATGGTGGAAAGAAGGGCAAGAAAGACAAGAAAAGTGCCAAAGAGAATGCAAAAGCTGAGAGAGAATCCCTAAGTGCAAAAGAAAAAGCGCAAAAGGAATGGGAAGATTCCATTATTGCGAACAAGAGAGTAAAGAGAGAGTTAACCAGAAAGAAGGTTACAAGAGTTCTTGCTCTTATCTTAGTATTATCTTTGCTCTTAACATCTGTTGTTTATGTTATGTTATTGTTCATCGAAGAGAACTCAATTCGTATTACAGCAAACTCTAAAGACGAAAGAACAATCTCACTTTCTAACG
>CAMVBZ010000079.1 GCA_947165815.1 uncultured Clostridia bacterium | reverse complement strand
AATATATTCTGCAAAGTAATCGGTGAATTTTTTCATTTTAGCTTCAGATTCTTTACCATCAGGTGTAGTATCACGCCAAAATGCATCTTCTTCATCTTCCATTAAATTAAGCAAAGTTGTGGCAATTTCCAATCTTGTAGGAATTTGTGAATACTCCTCATACATTTTTCTTGTATCTTCACTAAGTTCTTCACCATTCCAGTCCTTATTGGATTCCAAAGCATTCCTACCTTCATCTTGCTTTTCCATTGCAAAAATATTTACTCTCAATGTATAAAAATCAATCCATGATTTAAAAATGATTCTCATGAATTCAAACAAATGTCCCTCATCATAAGGTCCGTACTTTTTAGATGCATTTTTCAACTCTTTTTGGAATCTTTTAATCATCTTTTTGTATTTACGCCAATTGGCTTTTTCATATGCTTTAAACACTTCAGCATCATCACCATGAACTGGTTTTTTGACTTCTTTTTTCATTTTATCTCTCCATATCACTTTTTGTATTACTTGTTTCCTAGATTACTATTCTTTATTAAATACTTTTTTGCTTCCTCTTCAACTTCCTTTGCCATTTCTACTGTAATATTTGGAAGATATGTGTGTTTAAGAAAACGAATCTTCATTCCTGCATAATCTTTCATAAATACAGTTTTATATGTAAAGGCACAACACAAATCTTTAGCAAAGTTCACAATTTCTTCATGAGGAACATTGATCAACTCAATTGAAATAGAACTTGGTGTAAAAATACGATTATCATGTTTATATTCAAAGTTGAAATATTTTCCAATAGACCAACTACACAAATCCTTTTCTTTCTTTTTATATGGGATGTTATTAACCAATGTAGAAATCCTTTCTTTGATCCATGGAATGAGTTGTTCATCTTCTTCACGATTATCATAAGAGATTGTGAGGATGCAACTGTTCTTATTATCAATAACTGCCATATCTCTAATAACGCCACCACTCTCAATAACAGTGTCTTTGTTATAGTTCAAATGACCAGACAAATAAAGAAACCCATTGTATGCGCCCCTTGTGGAATGCTCTTCAACAGACACTTTTTCTGCATTTTCTTCTTGCTCATCCAACTTCTTATTCAAACATTCAATATATGCTTTATCTTCTTTTGAAATCTTCTTCCAATTAAACATACTTTTTATCCTCAATAATTATTATTTTTCATATTCTGGCATATTATATAACCATGGTTCTATTTCAGATGCGCTATATACTTTATGGTTATAATTAATCGCCATTCCAATAATCATATGATGCACTCTATCATCATTAGTTTTTCTCTTTATATGAGTAGTTATTTCGTTTTGGCTATATATGCTTTCAATTAAGATAACCTCTTTGCAATCCACAATCTTATTAAAAATCTGTTGGACTCCATTTATATCCTCAAAGCCATATAAAGACATATTTGTATAAATCACTTCATCCTCTACATATTCTTTAAACAAATTGTAGTTTTTCTCTTTAACCGCATTTTGAAAAACACCTTCTATTTGTTTTAACAAGTCTTGATTATCCTCTTTTTTAAATTTCTCTTCTAAATATACATATTTAATATCTTGCAATAAGGTTGTATTTGTGAATTTAATATCCTCATCTCCAACAAATTCATTCATAATAGTTTCAGCATTATCTCCAAATACAAACAATGTATATAACCCACCACAAGTATTATCATCTCTTCCGAGCATGATAAAATGGTCTTTATACCATGCAAAGTCAAAGTTGTTAAGAAATGTATGTGCCCATTCTTTATAATCAAATTTATTCTTTGTATCTCTTTCAACAAATCTTCTTGTAGTTTTATCGTCTATAAAATCCATCTCAATGTCATAATACTTCTCTGTATATTTTTCATCTGCAGTAGCATCTGTAAGATTAAAAATTACTTTCATTTGTTTGTCATCAATAACACAGATGTATGTATCAATAAAATAACTCAAATTTCCATACTTAATAATCTCACATTGAGATTGTTTTAATCTGTGCAATAATGTAGACCAGCCATTATAATTTGTTCTTTTATATGCATATGGAACATTATCTTCTGCAATGTGTTTAAATTCTTTCATTAATTCATCGTATGCTTCTTTATAAATAATCTTTTTAAACATTTTTTCTCTCCTTGTTTTTCGCTCTTGCTGTTACATTTATTATATACGATTGCGTGTACCAAAAATGGCGCATTGAAACAGCGATTTTTACTTTTGCAGTTTTAACAAATAAAAAAGTGAGGTTTTTACGCCTCACTTTATATTAGTTATTAAGTTCTAATTAGTTCCAAAGGATATCATCCTTAATCTTTTTAATCCATGCGTCTATCTCATTTATGTCTGTGACGAGCTCATTTGTGTTGAGATCAAACTCAATAATGTTTTCATCTGCAAGTACAGCGCCCTTACAAAGTGCTCTCATATCGCCAATAGCATTTCCTGGTCTTCCTGCATGTGTTTGGAATAAGACAACTATCTTTTCTTCTACACTAACAGAATTTAAGAATGTTCTAATTGCTGGAGCCATTGAATACCACCATGTTGGAGTACCAAGCATAATTACGTCATAATCTTTTACATTCTTTGTTAATTGCTTAATAGGCGGCATAAACTTTTCGTCTACTTCTTTCTTGCCTTGCTCATCTACAGTCTCAGCATTATAGTCTAATACTGTTTCAATTCTTTCTATATCTGCACCTGTTCCTTCTGCTAATCTCTTTGCTATCTTTTCGGTGTTGCCACCTTCTTTAGAATAATATAATACTAATGCTTTCATAACATCACTCCTTTTGAAATGTGCATATATTATACTAATAATACTATATCTTTTCAAATATTATTGGTTTTCGTCTGTTTCGGTAGGCATTTCTTCCTTCTTTTTTCTTTTATAAGAAAAGATTTCGTCTTGTATCCCTCTAACATACTTAATCCTTAATAGTGCTATGGTCAATAAATATCCCACAACCACAGATACAGATGCCTGTATAGAATCATTTGGGATATTTAGAAGAGCTGTTCCAAATCCAGATATAAACTCTCCTTCGTTAATTGCTCCAAGCATTAATCCTGTTCCCACATAATAACCAAGCATCATCCAAATTCCAGAAACTATAAAGGCAATAACGAAAGAAACGAAATCTTTAATCTTTTCATTCTTTGCATATTTCTTAAATATCCAAACAATGGTTCCACAAAGTATGCCCTCTAATCCTTTTACGATAAATGTTAAAAGTGCAAAAGTTGGAGCATATACAACATCTGCAAGAGCACTTCCAACACCACCACAGATAAACCCTCCAAGTGGTCCTAAGATACTAGATGCAACGAATATTACTACATCTCCAAAATTAAGATACGCTCCCACACCAGTTGGCATAGGAATAACTACAATAATTGTGGCTACAAATACGAGTGCTGTAAAAACGGCAAGGTATGCAATATACCTTAATGCAAAATTTCTTTTCATATCTCTCCCATTCAGACTTTACTGTCGGTTTTGGAATCGCACCAAATCAGCTGCTGAGACTGTTGGACTCGTCCGTTTTACACGGCATTACCACCGGTCTGGAATTTCACCATGCCCAGAGTTATTTTTTCTTGAGTTTAATTTTGTTTATATGGTTTGTCAATATATTTTTTTTAAATAATTGACGACATTGTTTGAATAACATATACTTTTCTTGGTTGAAGTTTCTGCGATTCATTTCGGATGTTGTGACACTGGCTATTGCATTTGTCGGTCGAGCGTGTTCTTCAACCACTTATAATCGGTGCACTCCATGTGCATCGTTTTTTATTTCTTCTTTAGAAGATTCGTCATTGCAATAAATACTGCAATTATAGTTACACCCGTATCTCCAAATATAGAAAGCCAAATGTTTCCTAGACCAATTGCGCTTAAAATAAGAATAGAAATCTTAACAGTTAAGGCAAAGATAATATTTATAAGAACCGTTATCATTGTACGTCTTGCAATCTTCTTTGCAGACACTAATGTAGATAGGTCATCTTTAACTAGAACCATGTCTGCACTCTCTATTGCAGCCTGGGATCCAATACCTCCCATTGCTATGCCAATATCCGCTCTTCTAAGGGATGGAGCGTCATTAATTCCATCTCCAATATATGCAACTGTTTTTCCTTTATCCGTACTTAATATAGCATTATCTACCACTTTAACCTTGTCTTCTGGTAATAAGTTGGCATTGTAAGATTTTATTCCAACCGTATCTGAAACAGCCTTTGCTATGGCCTCATTATCTCCTGTTAACATCCTAAGTTCACATCCCATATCATTTAAAGCCTTGCATGCTTCTATGGAACTTTCTTTAATTTCATCTGCTATAATTACTCTTGCAACAAGCTTATTTCCTTTAGAAAGATACACACATGTTCCTATGCTTATTTCGTCATCTATATCAGATACAACTTCTTTTATATAATTAAGATTACCAAGTCTATATTCTTCATAGCTTAATCCTTTTCCGCCAATTTCACTAACACTTAAATCCCTTAGTTCTATGTTATTCTCTTTGGCATATTGTAGGATTGCCTTTGCTATTGGATGTGAGGAATATTGTTCCATAGAACAAATAATTTCTAGCGCTTCTTTTCTATCTTCCTCTCCATACACCTTAAATTCTTGTACTACGAAATCTCCTTTTGTAATGGTACCTGTTTTGTCTGTATAGAAGATTTTGCACTTATTTAGTAACTCAAGATAGTTACTACCTTTAACAAGAATTCCTTGTTTTGCTGCAGATCCAATACCACCAAAGAAGCAAAGTGGAACAGCTAGCACAAATGCACATGGACAAGATACTACTAAGAACATTACAGCTCTTCTTAACCACTCTATCCAATTTCCTGTTACGGCACCACCAATAATGAACAGCGCTATTGCAGAGCCCACTACAACAGGTGTATATACTCTTGCAAATTTTGTAATGAAAGTTTCTTGTTTACTCTTTTTATCTGAAGCCTCTTCTACCATATTTAAGATTCTAGAAACAGCACTATCTTCATATATAGCTTTAACCTTTGCCTCTATTGCATCTCCCTGGTTTATTCCTCCAGATAATATTTCTTCTCCTTCTCCTCTAGAAACAGGCACAGATTCTCCTGTTAGTGCTGAGAAATCTAAATATGTCTTTCCTTTTGTAATTATGCTATCTACAGGAACCTTATCTCCGTTTTTAATTAGAATTGTATCTCCAATTGCAAGTTCAGATGGGTCTACCTCTACCCATTCTCCATCTCTTAATACAACTGCTATCTTAGGAGCCATCTCAACTAAAGAAGATATACTCCTTCTAGACTTTCCAACTGCTATGTGTTCAAATAGTTCTCCAATTGCGAAGAATAACATAACAGCAACAGCTTCCATATGCTCTCCAATTGCAAGAGCGGCTATAGAGGCTATTGTCATAAGGAATGTCTCGTTTAAAAAATCTAGATGAATTATTCCTTTAATAGATTCCCAAATTACTTCATATGAAATAATGATATATGGAACTAAGAATAAAATTAATTGGTAATACCACGCAAGTTCTTCCCCATTAACCTTAACAAATTTAGTAATTAGAATAACAGCAACATATATAATTGCCGTTACAATAATTTTTATTAAGTCTATTCTTTGGGATTTCGTCATGGTTATACTAATTCTGTATCATCTATTTTTCTTGCTTGCTTTCTAACCTCTTCTAGAACTGAATCAAACTTGTCGTCATCAATGTCTAAAGTTAAACGCATAGCCATAAAGTTTACTTGTGCAGAGTTTACACCCTTAACACCGTTGAGTTTCTTTTCAAGTTTCATTGCACAGTTTGGGCAATCCAATCCTGTTAATCTAAATACTTTTTTCATCTTTCTTCCTCTATATGATCCATACCAATGGATATAATTTTTTCCACATGTTCATCTGCAAGTGAGTAATATATCTCTTTGCCCTTTCTTTGGAAACGCACTAAATTCATTTGTCTTAAAACTCTTAATTGGTGAGATACTGCTGAGATAGACATATTAACTATTTTAGAAATATCTGAAACGCCCAACTCTTCATATTTAA
>CAMVBZ010000078.1 GCA_947165815.1 uncultured Clostridia bacterium | reverse complement strand
CAAAAAAGTTAATATTAAACTTAAATATAACTATATATATTATTTATTATTAATATAAGTATACAAATAAAATACACGCACGCGTGCGCGCGTATGCTATGCACACTATCAAAAACCTATACTTTATTAATACAAATCGGCACTTTAAATGCGTTTTTTGTCTTTAATAAAAACGACACTTTTGTCGCATAATTGTTAATTTTTTGCAATTTTTCAAAAATTTTAATATTTTTCGCATAAAAATATATAAAGGAATATAACTTAATTTATGAATATCAATTTATCTTTTACATAATAAAAAAATACCCAAAAAATCTTGGGCATTTTATGCTTTAACATAGCCTTATTTTTTTATCTAAAATAATTAGTTTTTTCTTATAAACATAATCATATAAATTGGGAGATTTATTATCTTTCCATCTATACTTAAATTATCTTTAGATAATACATAAGCCATATCCAAATTTTCGTATGTCGTCATCAAATTATTCAAAGCATTATGATTAAATCTTTTATTCTCTCCACTCTTTCCAGACTTCACTTCTATAGGAATTATTGTTGTGAACAAATCAATAACAAAGTCAACTTCACCTTTCTTTTTAGAGTTATAATAGTGCAATTCACCTAGTCCATGAGCATACAATTCTTGAGCCACTATATTCTCAAAATTAGCACCGAAATTTACCTCTATTTCTCCACTCAAAAATTTGATTCTTCCGATAGTTCCTAAAAGCTTATATGATAGTAATCCGCTATCGCTATCAAACAGTTTTAACACCTTTCTATCCTCACTATTTTTTAGTGGGAATTTTGGTTCTGTAATATTATAAACAGGTAGTGCTACCCCACTATCTACTAACCATAAAAATTTATCCGTCAAGTCAAGATTTTTTATATTCTTAATATCTAGATGAGTTCTAACAAACCTCTTATTTATATCATTTAATTCGCTTGATACTGAATCATAGATTTCACTTATAAGCAATCTATCATCCTTAGGTGCATATTTAATTATGTCTGCTTTGTAGTAATTTATAATGCCTTCCTGAACCATAGATACTTCGTACATATTTTTTGTTTCAACATAAGTTTTAACTGCCTTTGGCATTCCACCAATGATAACATATTCATTGAATAACTTATTCATCATATTGTGTACGCCTTCATTAACTGGAACCTTTTTGTCAAAGCAATCCTCTATCATTTTTATAGCTTGCTCTCCAACATTATTTGCCCAAAGATATTCTTCAAAATCCATAGGCATCATTTGATACATATCCATATAGCCCGTAGGATTAAATAAGACACTATTTAAAGTAACGCCTAACAAAGAACCCGAGAATATACATCTGTATTTACCATCTTGCGCTAGTGCTTTTGACAATGATATTAAATCCGTAGTTCCTAAATAATAGTTTTTGTCCTTCTCTATTTTCCCATCCCTATAACTATATAACTCTTGAATCTCATCAAAAAAAATAACACTATTTTCCCCTTCTTTTATTCCGTATAAAGATAACTTATTGTAAAGATCCCCTATTCCTTTAAAAGATTCAAAAACACCTATTGCATCATAATCTTTAGAAAAATCTATCTTTATATGATTATCAAAATTCTTTTCAATATATTCATCGATTGAATATGATTTTCCTACCTGTCTTGCTCCATAAACAATAAGACAGTTTTTACTTTTATTTTTCCAATTATCTAAATATGCATCAATTTTTCTTCTCATATTCTTTTCCTCACATACTTATATTATATATAAAAAGAATTTTAAGTCAAGAAGTTTTTCCGTTTTAACGGCAAAAGTGTCGGCAGTTTTTCCGTTTTAACGGCAAAAGTTTTTATATAGGACAACAAAAAACCTAGCCCTTTCGAGCTAGGCAATTTGTATCTTTCTCTAACAATTAGACACGAGACATGTACTCTCCAGATCTAGTGTCAACTCTAACTGTGTCTCCTTCGTTAACAAACATAGGAACTTGTATTTCGAGTCCAGTTTCAAGTGTTGCTGGCTTTGTTCCTGGTGTTGCTGTGTTGCCTCTTAATGCTGGTTCACAAACTGTGATCTTTAACTCTACAAAGTTTGGTGGATCAATTGAGAATGCTTTGCCATCAAAGAACTTAACTGTTACTGTGTCGTTTTCTCTAATGTAGTTTAATGCATCCTTAACTTGGTCATATGAAAGTGGAACCATGTCATATGTTTGGCTATCCATGAAGTAATAGAAATCACCATCTGTATAACTATATTGCATAGTCTTTGTTTCAATTGTTGCAAGCTCAAACTTTTCTGTTGGGTTGAATGTTTGTTCCAAAACTGCGCCTGTTACTACATTCTTAAGTTTGGTTCTTACAAATGCTGCACCTTTACCTGGTTTAACATGAAGGAAGTCTACTACTACCATAATGTTGTTGTTGTAAAGGAATGTTACGCCTTTTCTAATGTCTCCTGCCATTATTTGTGCCATAATTGTTTTCTCCTATATTTAAATTAAAATTATTTTTCTTATAATATTATAAGTTCTCTTTCTACTTTGCTAAGTGGTCCGTCTTGTCCAATTATATACATGTCCTCAATACGTACACCCATCTTCCCTGGAAGATAAATACCTGGTTCAACAGTTACTACTTCTCTGTTCTCAAGTATCTCCTCGCTTCTTGTATTGAGTGTAGGAGCCTCGTGTATCTCACATCCAACTCCATGTCCGGTTCCGTGAATATAATAGTCACCATAGCCTTCCTCAGCAATTATGTCTCTTGCTATCTTATCTATTGCTTTGCAACTAAATCCAGCTTTTAAAGCACTTGCTGCTTCTGCTTGGGATCTCTTTACAATTTCATAGATTTTCTTTTGCTCGTCATTAACATATCCGAATCCGAATGTTCTTGTAAAGTCTGAACATTGTCCGCCATAAACAGCACCGATGTCTAATGTTACTAACATGCCTTTTTCAAGTTTCTTATCCTTCTTTGGAACATGGTGTGGTTCACATCCACATTCACCAAATGCTGCTATAGTGTTGAAAGATAATCCTTCTCCACCTTCTTCAATAACAAACTTGTATACTAATAGAGCAAGGTCTAATTCGGTCATGCCCTCTTTGATATATCCGTTTAGGATTTTGTCATAAACAACATCTATAATACGTACTGCTTCGAGTATGTTCTTGATGTCTTCATCTGTTTTTATAAGTCTACTTGGCATATTCAACACTCCTTACTTCTCTTATTACATTAACCTTTATTTGTCCTGGATATTCAAGCTCATTCTCAAGTTTCTCTGCAATTTCTTTTGCAAGGAATACTGTTGCTTGATCTCCAACCTTTTCTGGTTTAACCATAACTCTGATCTCTCTACCAGCTTGTACTGCAAAGGATTGCTCAACACCATCAAATGATTTTGCAATCTCTTCAAGCTTCTCAATACGCTTTACATAGTTTTCAAGAGATTCTCTTCTTGCACCTGGTCTTGCGGATGAAATAGCATCTGCTGCTTGTACAAGAACTGCTTCTATTGTTGTTGGTTCTATATCATTATGGTGTGCAGCAACTGCGTGAATTACTTCTCCACTTTCATGATATCTCTTTAATAATTCAACACCAATACTTACGTGTGTTCCCTCTACTTCATGGTCTATTGCTTTTCCTAAGTCATGTAAGAGTCCTGCACGTTTTGCTATCTTAGGATTAATACCAAGTTCACTAGCCATTGCAGATGCAAGCATAGCAACTTCTACTGAGTGTCTTAGTACGTTTTGTCCGTAACTTGTACGATACTTTAATCTTCCAAGAATCTTTGTGAGCTCTGGATTTAAAGAATGAATACCAACTTCAAATACTGCTTCTTCTCCAGCTTCTTTAATTGTTTGGTCTATTTCCTTTCTAATCTTTTCTGCTACTTCTTCAATTCTTGCTGGATGAACTCTTCCGTCTGAAATAAGCTTTTCTAATGTTAATCTTGCAACTTCTCTTCTTACAGGATCAAAACTTGAAAGTGTTATTACATCTGGTGTGTCATCTATAATTACATCCACTCCTGTTGCACTTTCTAAGGCTCTAATATTACGTCCCATACGACCAATAATACGTCCTTTCATTTCTTCGTTTGGAAGTGCTACGGATGAAATTGTGTTCTCTGTTGTTTGGTCTGCTGCACAACGTTGAATTGCTGTTGCAATAATGTTTTGTGCTTCTTTGTTTGCGTTTTCTTTTGCTTCTTCAATGATTCTCTTAGCTTCTTGTGCGGATTTCTCTTTAACACCTTGGATAAGAGAGTTCTTTAATTCTTCACTTGCTTCGTCTCTTGTTAGACCTGCTACTCTTTGAAGTTCAGCATCTATTTGTGTTTCTTTTTCTGCAAGAGATGTTTCTTTGTCTTGTAATTTTCCTTTTTGTACGTCTAGTTCTTTTCTTGTGTTGTCTAGTTCAAAAAGTTTCTTTTCTAAGTTGTTTTCCTTAATGTCTATGGCTTCTTGTTTTTTGTCTAAACTGATTTCCCTTTGATTTAAACGGTTATCTGTTCTTTGCCATTCTTGTTTCTTTTCTTTTGTTTCGTTTTCGAAGTCTGCCTTCATCTTATTCACTTGTTCCCTAGCGTCTAAGATTCCTTCTTTTCTTGTGTTTGCGGCTTCGAGTTTTGCTTCTTCTAGAATTCTTGCTGCTTCTTTTTTAGCTACGCCGATTTTATTCTTGGTGTATAATCTATATCCAAATAGACCGATTAGTCCTCCAACAACGAAGGTACCAATTGCTATTCCTGCAATTCCACCAGCGCCTAGTGCAGCAAGCAACGTTAATAAATTGCTTGTCATCACTGACTCCTCCATATATATAATCAGTAGCCATTTAATAATTATAATCTATTATTAACTATTAAAGACTCTGTCATAGTAAATTATAAAACAATATCTTGTTTTAAGTCAATATATTATTTGTTTCACAAAACATAAAAAATCCAGGGCTTTTCGTTTCCCCTGGATATCATCTTTTTATCTGTCTGTAATATTGTATTTTTTCTTCATTTCTCTCTTGAATTTGTACATCTCGTCATCTGCTCTTCCAAAGACATCTAGATATTTAAGTCCTGGTTCATATACAGCATACCCACGTGCAACAGAGAGAAGTAACGTATGCCCTTCAAACACGTCTTCTGTGTATAATAATGCTTCATCAAATTGTTTCATTCTTTCACTAAAATGTTCAAAGTCTTCACCTTGAACAATTGCTATAAACTCGTCTCCACCAACATGGAATAATTTGGATGTTGTGAAAATCTTTGGAAGTTCGTGTCCACACTTTATAATTAAATGTGCTCCATAATGATGGCCATATGTATCATTGGTATTTTTAAGGTTGTTAAGATCCATCATTACAACAGCAAATGGTTCTAGTGTTCCATCTAGATATTTTCTTCCTAGTTCGTCTGTTGTTTCTACATATGAACGTTCATTTAATAGACCTGTTAATTCATCATAATATGTGAGTTTTTCTAGTTTTTCTTGGGCATTGTATTCACTTATTGTTACTCTATAGTGTCTTATTGCTATAACCTCTATGATAATAATATATGCCAAACTAACAACTGCATTTTCTAGAGCATAATTATTTGAATAAAATTGGGCTCTATATACTACTGTAAAAATAAAGATACTTAATATAGATGCAAAGAATGTCACACAAAAGAATCTAGGTTCTAAGACAAAAAGACCAACTATGCCTAAACAAGCTACCATATACATTATTGGAGGTATTCCGGATTTTAAATCTAGAATACATACCACGGTCATAAATATAAATATGAAGAATATGAAGAAATGAATATGTTGAGCTAGACTCATACTATCTATTCTTACCTTGCATTTATTAAGAATAAGAATTGCTAGCATAGATAAACCAAATAAAAGCAAAAATAAATAACTAATTAAATAAACAATATCTTCAGCAACACCTGCGGAATTTTCATCAAAGTTCCAATATATTGTTGCAACTAATCCAAATATCGAAATTAATATAGCAAAAGCAAGCGTAAGTCCCCAGTACTTCTCAAAATGCTTTCCAATGATGTGCATTGTTCTATGCTTTTCTTCTTTAGATATTATTTTAACCTTCATTTTCTTACCTGAATTATTATAATAGTAATATTCTTACACAAAAATTAAATTTTAACAACTATGTAAAAAAATAAATGCCCTCTTTTTAGAGAGCACTTACTTTTAATTAAATATTTTAAGATT
>CAMVBZ010000077.1 GCA_947165815.1 uncultured Clostridia bacterium | reverse complement strand
TAGAATAGTTGCAGGTGCACATTACTTCTCAGACGTATTAGTTGGTGGAACACTTGCTTTCTTATGCAATATGTTTACATACGAAGCAATTATCTGCAAGTTCAAACACTTCAAGTGCTTCAAGAAAGGATATGTAGATCCAGATGCAATAGAGGAAGAACCTGTTGCAGTAGAGGAAACATTAGCATAAAGAAGAAAATTGTGTAAAAAATAAGGCTTTAGTTGAAAAATACTAGAGCCTTTTTTTATGATGGAGCTGGTGAGGGGAATCGAACCCCTGACCTGCGCATTACGAGTGCGCTGCTCTACCGACTGAGCCACACCAGCACGGGATTTATTATAGCAGTGGACAACTTTTCTGTCTAGCAATAGGATTATCAACCTTTATCTACTATTTCTAGCATATTTTGTATGTTTTGCGAAAACATTAAACAATATATTGTGGAAATTTTATTTTTTATGTCTATTATTTAATTGACTTATCCACATTTAATTTTTTATAATGCTACTATAATTTTATATACGCATAGGCGGAGGAGAAGACATATGCTAAAAAAAGTGGCTATCATAATGGGTAGCGATAGCGATTTGCCAGTTCTTCAAAAGACAATAGATACACTTGTATCATTTGATGTCCCATACGAGGTCCATATTTACTCAGCACACAGAACACCAGCAGAAGTTGCCACATTCATTTCTAATGCAGAAGAGAATGGCTTTGCTGTTATTATTGCAGCTGCAGGTATGGCCGCACACTTGGCTGGAGCTATTGCAGCAAATACAATTTTGCCAGTTATTGGATTACCAATTAAGTCTGCTGGATTAGGTGGAATTGATGCTCTTTTATCTACAGTTCAAATGCCATCTGGAATCCCAGTCGCTACAGTTGCTATAGATGGAGGAACTAATGCTGCTATATTAGCAATTGAAATGCTAGCTCTTTCAGACATAGATTTACATGAGAAATTGATACAATACAGATGTAAGAACAAACAAACTGTACTACAAAAAAATGCCGATATAGAGGCGAAGTTTAATAAATAAGAGAATTCCGTAGACTGCCGTCTGCGGTTTTTTTGTTTTATATAATTTAAAAATCACACTGGAGGAATAAAAAAATGATTGAAAAGAAAGAACAACTTTACGAAGGAAAAGCAAAAAAGGTTTTCGCAACAAACGATCCTAACTTAGTCATTGTTTCATACAAGGATGACGCAACTGCATTCAATGGTGTTAAGAGAGGCACTATCGTTGGAAAGGGTGTAGTTAACAATCGTATGAGCAACTATTTAATGGAAAAGCTTGAAAAAGAAGGTATTCCAACACACTATGTTGAGGAATTAAACGAAAGAGAAACACTTGTTAAGAAAGTTAAAATTGTTCCTTTAGAAGTTATTGTTAGAAACGTTGCAGCTGGCTCTTTAGCAAAAAGATTAGGACTTGAGGAAGGAACTCCAATGAAGAGAACAGTTTTAGAATACTGCTATAAATGTGACGAATTAAATGATCCTATGGTAAATGATTACCACATTCTCGCTATGGAATATTGCACAAAGGAAGAATTAGATACAATAGCATCTATGTCCTTTAAGATTAACGACTTCTTAAAAGCATATTTCAAATCCATTAACGTAGATTTAATAGACTTCAAACTTGAATTTGGTAAGACAGCAGATGGACAAATCGTTCTCGCAGACGAAATTTCTCCAGATACATGCAGATTCTGGGATGCAACAACACATGAAAAATTAGACAAAGATCGTTTCAGAAGAGATATGGGTGGTGTAGAAGACGCATATAAAGAAATGATGAAGAGAGTTTTAGGCTAGAATAAGGAGACATAATGGGCGCATTTTTTGGCGTAGTATCTAAAAAAGATTGTATATCGGATGTATTCTTCGGAACAGATTACCATTCACACCTTGGAACCAAGAGTGCTGGTATTTCTGTATATGATCCAGAAAAGGGTATCCAAAGAAAAATCCATAACCTAGGCAATTCTCCATTTAGAACAAAATTTGAAAAGTTATTCTCAGAACTCAGTGGTACATCTGCAATTGGTGTTATTTCAGACTATGACCCTCAACCTTTAATTATTAAATCCAGACACGGAGTATATGCTATTTGTTTCGTTGGTATTATAAACAACCAACAAGAACTCATAGATAACTATCTAATGAAGAATGGATATCACTTCGGTGTTGCATCTGGAGGAGAGGTTAATGCTGTAGAGCTTATAGCCACACTAATAGACAGTAAAACAGATTTCTTAGAAGGACTTGCTTTTGCAAAAGAGTCTATAGAAGGAACAGCAAATCTTTTAATCTTAAGAGAAGATGGGAGCATTATTGCATCCAGGGATAAGAAAGGCAGACTTCCTATTCACATTGGTAAGAGTGAAGATGGATACGCAATTGCCTTTGAAAACTTCTCATACCAAAAACTTGGATATGAAGATTATAAAGAACTTGGTTCTAACGAAGTAGTACGTGTTACTTTAGATGGAGTAGAAACCTTAGTAGAACCTGCAAAAGAAATGAGAATATGTACATTCCTTTGGACATATTACGGATATCCAACATCTAATTACGAAGGACTTAACGTAGAAGTAATGAGATATAAGAATGGAAAATCCTTTGCAGAATCAGATTGTGAGAAAGGAAATAACAAAGGTGTAGACTATGTTTGTGGTGTTCCAGATTCTGGTACTCCTCATGCAATTGGTTATTCACACTCTTGTGGTATTCCTTTTGCTCGTCCATATATTAAATACACACCTTCTTGGTATAGAAGCTTTATGCCAGAAGACCAAAGAGATAGAAATAAAATAGCAAAAATGAAGCAAATTCCTGTTAAAGAACTTATTCAAGACAAGAGTTTGTTGTTTGTAGACGATTCTATAGTCCGTGGAACGCAATTAAGAGAGACAGTCGAGTTCTTGTTTGAACACGGTGCAAAAGCCGTTCACATGCGTTCTGCGTGCCCTCCAATTATGTTTGGATGTAAGTATTTGAATTTCTCAAGAGCAACTTCAGATATGGAATTAATTACAAGAAGAGTAATTATGGAACTTGAAGGAGAGGAGGGATTCAATCATTTAGAAGAATACGCAAACTCAGAAACAGAACGTGGCAAGAAGATGAGACAAGCAATCTGTGATAAATTCGGTTTTGATTCAATTGAATTCCAATCTTTAGACCGCATGATAGAAGCAATGGGTGTACCAGAGTGTAAATTATGCACATATTGTTGGAACGGAAAAGAATAGAGGTTAGATATGAAGAGTTATTCAGAAAGTTACAAAGAAGCTGGTGTAGACATCACTGCAGGATACAAAGCAGTTGAGTTAATGAAGAAACACATAGCAAGAACATATGCACAAGGTGCAGAAGAAATTGGTGGTTTTGGAGGATTATTCCCACTAGACCTCACAGGTTATAAACATCCAGTATTAGTTTCTGGCACAGATGGTGTTGGAACTAAGCTTAAGCTTGCTTTCTTAATGGATAAGCATGACACAATTGGAATAGACTGTGTTGCAATGTGTGTTAATGATGTCATTTGCTGTGGTGCTAAACCATTATTCTTCTTAGATTACATTGCATGTGGAAAGAACTATCCAGAGAAAATAGAGCAAATTGTTGCTGGTGTTTGTGAAGGATGTGTTCAATCTGGATCTGCTTTAATTGGTGGTGAGACTGCTGAAATGCCAGGATTCTATCCAGAGGATGAATATGACCTCGCTGGTTTTTCTGTTGGTATTGTAGAAAAAGAGAAGGTTATAGACAAAACAAAGATGAAAGAGGGAGATGTCATGATAGCCCTTCCATCATCTGGCGTACACAGTAACGGATTCTCACTTGTTAGAAAAGTCTTTGACGTAGAGAAGATAGACCTTCATGAAAAATATGCTGAACTTGGTGGAAAGAGTATTGGAGAAACATTATTAACTCCAACAGTTATCTATGTAAAACCAGTTCTAGCTTTGCTAGAAAAAGTTCAAGTTAAAGGTATCTCTCATATCACCGGTGGTGGTTTCTATGAAAATATGCCAAGATCTATTCCAAAGGGACTTGGTGTAAAGATTTATAAGAAAGACGTTAAGGTATTACCAATCTTCAAACTTATACAAGAAAAAGGAAACATTGCAGAAAGAGATATGTTCAACACATTCAATATGGGTGTTGGAATGAGTGTAGTTGTTTCTAAAGAAGACGAGAAAGAAACATTAAAGATATTAAATGATAATGGCGTAAAGGCTTATACAATTGGTGAAATTATTAAGTCTGAAGACGGAGTTGTATTATTATGAACAAAATAAAAATTGCAGTATTTGTTTCCGGTGGTGGTACAAACCTCCAGGCTCTCATAGATGCTGAAAAGAGTGGAATAATTAAGAGTGGAGAGATTACTCTAGTTGTTTCAAATAAGAAAGATGTATATGCACTAGAAAGAGCAAAGAATGCAAACATAAAATCTGTGGTTGTAACTAAAGAGAATGGACAAGAAGAATTTGAAAATAAAATCATAAAGATTTTAGAAGAGGAAGGAATTGGTTTAATAGTCCTTGCTGGCTTCTTATCTATCTTAAGTGAGAACTTCACAAGAAAGTATGACAAACGCATTATAAATGTACACCCATCTTTAATTCCATCATTCTGTGGAAAAGGTTATTACGGACTCAAAGTCCATGAAGAAGCTCTTAAATACGGCGTAAAGGTTACAGGAGCAACAGTTCATTTTGTTAATGAAATCCCAGATGGTGGCGAAATAATAATGCAAAAAGCCGTTGAGATAAAAGACGGAGATGACGCAAAAACTCTTCAAAGAAGAGTTATGGAAGAGGCAGAGTGGAAGATTTTGCCTTTATCCTGTGAAAAAGTATGTAAAAAAATGTTAGAGGAGAATAAATAATGGACATTTACAAGATTAATGATATTGGCGAACTTATTAAAGACAATCCTTATGTAGGAAGAGGAATAGTTGTTGGAAAGAGTGAAGACGGAAAGAAAGCAGTTGCTGCATATTTCATTATGGGAAGAAGCAACAACAGTAGAAATAGAGTATTTGTAGAGAAAGGTTCAGATGTATATACAGAACCATTTGATGCATCTAAAGTAGAAGATCCAAGTCTTATAATCTACGCAGCTATTAGAAAGATGGATGATTCTTTAATAGTCACAAACGGAGACCAAACAGACACTATATATAATGCAGTTAAAAACGGAAAGTGTTTCATGCATGCATTAAGAACAAGAGAGTTCGAACCAGATGCACCTAACTTCACACCAAGAATAAGTGCAATGTTATTCTTTAATAAAGAATATGCATACAAGATGAGCATTCTAAAATCTGCAGATGAGAAAGGTAGTGCTTGTAACAGATACACATTTGAATATGAACCATTAAACGGACTCGGACATTTCATTCATACATACGTAACAGATGGAAATCCTATTCCAACATTCCAAGGTGAACCAGAAAGAGTAAAGATTCCTAATGATATAGATGAGTTTACAAATACACTTTGGAATGCATTAAATGAAAACAACAAGATTTCTTTATATGTAAGATACATAGATTTAGAAACAGGCAAAGAAGATAACAGATTAATAAACAAAAATAAATAATGAGGGCATAATATGAAAGAATTTGAACTTAAATACGGATGTAACCCAAACCAAAAACCAGCAAAGATATTCATGGAAGATGGTTCAGACCTTCCAATTGAAATTTTATCTGGCAGACCAGGATATATTAACTTTTTAGATGCATTTAACTCTTGGCAACTTGTTAAAGAGATTAAAGAGGGAACAGGAAAGTGTGCAGCAACAT
The DNA here is from genome assembly GCA_947165815.1 of uncultured Clostridia bacterium. Classification (GTDB taxonomy): domain Bacteria; phylum Bacillota; class Clostridia; order Christensenellales; family CAG-917; genus RGIG8124. Next base: position 854 of record CAMVBZ010000077.1, on the reverse strand, counting down.
CCTTTAAGCACGTTTCTCCAACTTCAGCATCTATTGGCAAAATACTCCCAGAAAAACTTAAAAAGGCTTGCTTTGTAGACGATATCGAAGGTTTAGATGATTCTCCTTTGGCTTGTGCATATGCAAGAGCAAGAGGAACAGATAGAATGTCTTCATTCGGAGACTGGATTGCCCTTTCAGATGTTTGTGACCTTACAACAGCAAAGATTATATCTAGAGAAGTATCAGATGGTATTATCGCTCCAGGATATACAGACGAAGCATTAGAAGTTCTAAAACAAAAGAGAAAGGGAACATATAACATCGTTAAAATAGATCCAAATTATGTCCCACAAGAAAGAGAAAGAAAACAAGTATTTGGTATTACTTTTGAACAAGGTAGAAACAATTACAAGATCAATAAAGATATTCTCACAAACATAGTCACAGAAAACAAGAACTTAACACCTGAAGTTATAGAGGATATGATAATTGCTTTAATTACATTAAAGTATACACAATCTAACTCAGTTTGTTTTGCAGAAGACGGACAAGCAATTGGTGTTGGTGCTGGACAACAATCTAGAATTCACTGCACAAGACTTGCAGCTGGAAAGGCAGATTTATGGCACTTAAGACAAAGTGAAAAAGTTTTAGGATTACAATTTGCAGAAGGAATTGGCAGACCAGATAAGAACAATATCATAGATTTATATCTTTCAGACTATGACAGCCAAGATGTATTAGCAGATGGAAATTGGCAAAAGTTCTTTGCAGTTAAACCAGAAGCATTCACAAGAGAAGAAAAAGATGCATACCTTGCAACAATTAAGGGTGTAACACTAGCATCTGACGCATTCTTCCCATTCAATGAT
>CAMVBZ010000076.1 GCA_947165815.1 uncultured Clostridia bacterium | reverse complement strand
TATCAGAAAGATTATCATAGTTTCCATTGCATTGAAGAATTGCCATAGCAATAGATAAAGACATTACTGTATCATCTGTGAAAAATGGTTGCTCATATGTATCTCCAAAAAATGGAAAATCTTTCGTTTTTATATTATTAAATTCGTAAACTGAACCTACTATATCTCCAATAATTGCACCTAACATAATTGTCTCCTTTACAGTAAATAATATTATATTATATAAACTTTAAAAAATAAAGGTTGCCAGTATTAACCAACAACCCTTATTTTATTTAAATAAAATACATTTTAGTAATCTGTTCTTTCAAATTCTATCTCAACTTTCCAATATGGATTGTCAACATTAGCATTATATGTACATTCTGCTTCAACATTATAGTCTGCATATCCTTGAACATATGCATCTAAGCATATTTTTCTTCCATCACCATAATAATCTTCAAACAAGTTGTCAAAAGTTTCGACATCTCCATTATAATCCAATTTTGCACCTGCATTATAAATGGATTGTAAATATGTTAGCATTGTATCTTGTAATAATGATTGACTTGCGGATTCAATTCTATATATTACTGTCCAATCTGGATAAGTACTTGTTCTCATGCTATCTCCACTATACCAATAACTCATATAAATATTATCTGCAGTAGATGGAGCGCTTAAATCATCTAATCCAATAGTTGCCAAGAATGTTGTATCCCATTCATTTACGTCAACCTTATCAATAAATGGTTGTAAGAATGATTGAATTGCAGAAGCATTTGCTGTTCCGTAAGTAAAATCTGATACTTGTGCAGAAACCTTAACTGTACCATTTGTGAAACTATCCTTAGAAGATCCTGAACCATCATGCTTTAAGCATGCACCAGTTGCATCATCAACTATAATCTCCTCTGTATATGTAATTTGTGCATTGTTTGGATTTGAACTTAAATATGTATATTTCTTTGCTGGACGTGAAAGGAATGTTGTTGCTTCCATATTCTGATATGAAATTGTTTGTCCTGCATACATAAATAATACTTCTAAGTTGCCTGTTGATAATACAGAAATTAGTGGATCATTATCATAGAATGTTGAATACATCTTAATGTATTTGTTATTTGCTGTTTGAGCATAATATTGGAAATTATTATCCCCGTATTTCTTTGAGAATCTTGCATAAGAATTATCTACATAAAAATATGTACCATCACTAACGCATGTTGTTGGAGCATTTCCACTTAGATTTGTTGCAACAATTTTGAATGATGTTCCAATAGCTGTAGCAATTTGTTGTGCAGTATTAAATGTTACAGATGAAGTTCCTGTACCACCACCTTGTTGACCGCCACCTTGCTGTCCGCCACCTTGCTGACCTCCAGAGTCTCCTCCGGCTTGTTGGCCGCCACTATTGCCACCATTGTTGCCACTATCTCCATTTGTTGTTGGAGTTTGAGTGTTATTCTTTGTATCATTGCTGTTATTACATGCAACTAATACAAAAACTAATGACATTACGAGCACTAAAACTAGCAAAATACTTAAGATATTCTTTTTCATTTGTTTTCTCCTTGTAAAATGAATTTTTATAAATACATTTTAAGTATCTTTATTATAAAAATGTAGGGTGATTATAGGGTGATTTTTTATTTTTTGATAAGAAAAAGGGACTTGAAATTAATCAAATCCCTAATCTTTATATAACCAGTTATATAATTACCATTTATTTTCTACGTATTCACAGAATGCGTACATATCTTTAATTTCAACAACTGTACCATCATCAAGAACAACGTTTCCGTTCCATTTTCCATGTACTTGGTGTGAATGCATTCTTAATAAGTTAATTATATTAAGGTCTGAATGATGATCATAGAATGGTGTCATTGTGAGGTTAAATCTGTTGTCCTCTGAAATGAATTCCCATGGTTCCATATATTTGTCTGGTTTTGGGAATGTCTTAACATCTACTGAACCAATCTTATGTACTTTTCCATCATAGAATAGACATGTTTCTGTTGCATTGGATTCATCTCCAATACCCCATGTAATTTCAAATCCAAATGGATGCTTATTTCCATCTTTATCTGTTACATATGTTGAGCCTGAACCCCAATACCATACGAGTCTATATGGTGTGTTAACTCTACCCCAGTCTAAGGAACAGAATGTATCTTCTTTAGAGAACTCATATTTTTTGTCTCCAATTGTTAATACACCACCACATGGCATACAAACCATCTTTGTTGTCATAAAGTAACGTGTTGGATTGTCTTTAAATGGTAATACTGTTGTAATTCCTTCGAGTCCTGGCATCATATCCATCTCGAATTCAGCTGTAATAGGTACACCTTTATTTTCCATTTGAACAGAAAGAGTTCTCTTTGTTTCTTCTGTTACGAATTTAAAATGACCTTTGCCTACAACAAAATCTACTACACTTGGTTGATCTGAACAGTTTGGCAATACGTATTTATCATTACCGCCAACGAATAATGCCATAGGAGCAGTAACTGTCTCACCTTTTTCAATGTCTACTAAACAAATAGAACCATATCCAGCTATAGAAATGTTAGCAAATGAGATTTGAAGCATATATTTTCCGTTGGAAATTTGATAGAAATCCCACTCTTTTTTTCTCTTGTTTGGTTTTGAATATTCTCTATTGTATTCAAATAAACAATGTCTAGCCCATCCACCTTTTACTAATAATGTTCCATCTTCTGCTAAAAGTGGTGTCTTTGTTTGATACTCAACTTGATTACGCTTTGGTACATCTAAGTAGCTAATATAAGTTTTTTCCATAATTTATCCCCTTTACATAAGTAATTCCACTTACATTATATTATTTGGTTTTCTAAATGTGAACCCCTCTTTTTCATATAATGAGAAGTTCTTTTGTAATATATCTATTAAATCTTTGTTTGTATTTGTCTTTGTGATTTGGTTTATAAGCCATTCTGTAGACTCTGCTGTATCATTAGCAGCAAGCATCTTTCTAATGCCCCATACAACAGCAAGTTCGTTTGGAGACATAAGTAATTCCTCTTTTCTAGTTCCAGACTTAGAAATATCTATTGCTGGGAATATTCTTCTTTCACTTAACTTTCTGTCTAAGTGTATTTCCATATTACCAGTACCTTTGAATTCTTCAAAGATAACTTCATCCATTCTACTTCCTGTTTCTATAAGTGCAGTTGCAATAATGGTTAATGAACCACCATTTTCAATATTTCTTGCTGAGCCGAAGAATCTCTTTGGATAATGTAAAGCTGTTGGATCTACACCACCAGATAATGTCTTACCAGATGTTGGTGTATTTGTATTGTATGCTCTTGCAAGTCTTGTAATACTATCTAGTAGTATAACAACATCCTTTCCACCTTCTACTAATCTCTTTGCTCTTTCTAAAAGTACCTCTGCAACTTTTATATGGTGTTCTGCAACTTCGTCAAAGGTAGAATAAACAACTTCTCCATTGATACTTCTTTGCATGTCTGTAACTTCTTCAGGACGTTCATCAATAAGTAATACAAATAATTTTGCATCTGGATAATTGAAAGAAATTGAATTTGCAATAAGTTTTAAAAGTGTTGTCTTACCAGCTTTTGGTGGCGATACGATAATTCCTCTTTGTCCTTTACCAATTGGTGAAATAAGGTCTATTAATCTAATAGCATATTCCTTTGGTTTTGTTGGAATTTCAAGTCTTAATCTTTCATCTGGATAAATAGGAATAAGTTCATCAAATTGTGGTCTTTTCCCAAGTTTTGCAGGATCTTCTCCATTTATGGAGATAATTTCTGAAACGGATACTGACTTTCCTTCTTGCAATACCTTGCATTTTGCTACAAGATAGTCTCCTTTTCTTAATTGATACATCTTAATCTTGGATTGATGAACATATGCATCTTTGTCTGAAGTTCCATCATATGTTGCTCTTATAAATCCATATCCATCATTTTGGTTGATTTCAAGGAAGCCCATTCTGATGATTTCTTCTTTGTGTTCCTCTTTCTTTTCTTCAATTTGTTCTTTTCCTTTAGCATCTTTTTCACCAATTACTATTGGTTTAAATCCATCTGCTTTCTTTGGAACAATGAAACCACCTTTTTTCTTTGCTACAGGTTTCTCTTCTTTCTTTGGTTCTTCCTTAACTTTTTCTTTTTTAATCTCTTCTTTCTTTTCTTCTGTTTTTGGAGCATTTAATATAAGAGTTACTAAATCTCCTTTTAAAGCTTTTTGTGGTAATTCTATTTTTAACTCAGCACAAATTTGCTTGAGTTCTGCCACAGATTTACCCTTTAAATCTTTCTCTGTGTAATTAGACATATAAATATCTCCTTTGTTATAAATAACAATATTAAATACAATTTATGGGATTTAAAATATCTTAATCCACACGGAGAGTTTATCTCCGTATGGAATAATTATTAATTAGGTTTTTCTAAGATGACTATTTTTGTATCTTGTCCATCAAAATCGGCACGGTCATACTCTAAAGTATCCGTTTCCATGTAAATAATGTCTTTTTCATCGAATAAATCTAGGAAATTATCTAGTCTCTCGATGTCTAATTCACAGTCTTTGGTCTTATAATGCATTGGCAAGACTATATCAGGCATAAGTTTATCAACATATTCCTTTGCTTGCTCTGCATCAATTGTGTATGTTCCTCCAACTGGAATCATTAAAACGTCAATTGGCATTAGTTTTTCAACTAACATAGGGTTACATTCTTCTCCAATATCTCCCATATGACAAATGTCTACACCGTCTAGTCTATATTTGAATATGAGATTTTCTCCACGTTTTGCACCCTTTTCATCGTCATGGTAACTCTTTTGTGAATACATATGTACTCCACCAACTTCATAGAAACCAGCCTTATCTATTATTTGAGGATTACCTTCAATACTTCCCAGATAAGAGTGATCCTTATGACCATGAGACATAGTGACAACGTCTGCCTTTACTTTAGGCATTTCATATCCAATGTATGGATGATATGGATCGATGATGATTGAGGTACCAGTGCTTTCCTCTAGACGGAAACAGGAGTGCCCTAACCATTGTATTTTCATTTTGCCTCTCCTTAGAATCTTTAGATTCTATTTAATAATGCTTCAATCTTTGCACTTGGGTCAATTAAGTTAGATACACTTTCATTGAAGTTCGATGCAGCAATAATAATAGATGTGTACTTAGACATATCTGCTTTATAGTACCACTTGCATCCTTCTACTTCTGGAGGTGTATATGTAAGGTTTGTTGAGAATACAGCATCAAAAATGCCTTCTTCATAAGCCTTATTGAATTTCTCAACACCTTCTGAGAAAATTGCGAATGTAGCTGTTAAGAAGACTTTTTCTGCACCCTTTTCCTTAATTTCTTTAGCAAGTTTAAGAATTGAATCTCCTGTTGCAATGATGTCATCTGCTACGAAAACATTCATTCCTAAAACTGGATTACCTAAATATTCGTGTGCAACAATAGGATTTCTACCATTTACAACTTGTGTATAGTCTCTTCTCTTGTAGAACATACCAAGATCAACACCCAAAACAGATGCATAATAAATGTTTCTTCCCATAGCACCTTCATCTGGAGATATGCACATTAAACTATTCTTTTCAAGTTTAACGTCTGGGAAATTCTTAGTTAAGAGCTTTAATACTTGGTAATGTGGGAAATAGTTATCAAATCCCATGTATGGAACTGCATTTTGAACTCTTGGATCGTGTGCATCAAATGTAATAATGTCTTTAATGCCTAAAGATTGTAATTCTTGAAGCATCATTGCACAGTCTAAGCTTTCTCTTGCATTTCTTCTGTGTTGTCTGCCACCATAGAGCATTGGCATAATTACTGTAATTCTTGTTGGTTTATTTTGACATGCACAAATAATTCTCTTTAAGTTTGCATAGTGTTCGTCTGGAGTCATTGGAATCTTTTGACCAAAGAAATCATATGTAACTCCTCTATTACCAACATCAGTAATAATGTAAAGATCTTTACCTCTAACTGTTTCATTAAGTAGAGCTTTGCCATCGCCAGATGTAAATCTTGGGTAAATGGAATCAATAATATATGTATCTTTTCCATTTTGTGGACCAAAATCTGTATCTTTGAATAACTTTTTTAATCTTTCGTCTATGAGTTTTGCAAAATCTTCTGCACCTGGAGTTGCTATTAAAGCAAGTGGTGCAACTGGGTTACCAGATAATTTAAAATCATCTAAAGGGACCATTAATCTAAAAATCCTCCGTAAAAACTAATAAGAGTATAACACTTTAATTTTACATAATCAATGAAAAACAAATAATTAAAATTAATTGTTTGGGAATAAGTCAATTGTAATAGAATCCATTACAGCCAATCCCTTATCATTAAGTGCAATATTATTTCCTCTTTTAATAATAAAGTCTTTAAACTTTTCTTGCTGTTCCTTAGAAAAATAAGAACTTGGGATTCCTTCTTTCGTTCTTAAACCTAAGAATATTTCTTCTTCTTTAATATCTGTTTGAGATAAAATCTCAATATCTTGATATGGATATGCGTTTGCTGTTTTTATTTTAGCGATATAAGTGCATATATCTTCTTTATTTTCAAATCTAATTTCTTCTGTATCTTTTATGAATGAATGTGCGCCAGGACCAAATCCCAAATATTCTTCTCTTTGCCAGTATCCTTTATTATGTATTGATTCATGACTCTTTCCAAAGTTGGATACTTCATATC
>CAMVBZ010000075.1 GCA_947165815.1 uncultured Clostridia bacterium | reverse complement strand
AATATGGATGAAGACGTTTTAGTAACTTTCTTCTCTGGCGGTTGTATGAATATTATTAAGACTATTCTCACAAAACTAGACAACTATAATGTAGAGGATATTGCTAAAGATTTTAATACTTTGGTAGTTGAAACTTTAGACAGAGTTGTAATTAAAGTATAACTTTAACAATTTTCTTAAAATACTTTACAACTTTAATGCGCTAATGTATAATAGTGGCACTATAACAATGGTGCCATTTTTTATTGCACAAAAAGGAAAGATTATGAATTTATATGAAATTTTAGCTAAAATCGACAATCCTGAGGACTTAAAAAAGTTCTTTGCTGATTTATGTACTTATGTAGAGATTGAGAATCTTGAGAAAAGAGCAGAGGCAGCCCAATTATTATTAAAGGGCAATACTTATGATGAAACAATCCAAAAAACAGGAATCTCATCTGCAACCATTAGTAGAATTTCTCGTTGCATTCGACACGGAGAGGGTGGTTATTCAGAAGTGTTGAAGAAAGTAGTACAAGAAAATGATGAAAAAAAGGACAAATAATTATGTTAATAGATACGAATAAATTACAAAAAGACGAACAAGTTTTTCTCGAAATGCAACAACTCTTCCAATCGAAGGGTTATTCGCTTTATAAAATGAGAAGATTTGAGGAATATTCATTATACCTTGAAAACAAGAAATTTCTTAATGGTGAAAACGTCATTACATTCAATGATACACATGGCAAACTCATGGCACTTAAGCCAGACGTAACACTAAGTATTGTTAAGAATGCAAGAACTGAAGATGCTAACCAAAAAGTATATTACAGAGAAAGTGTATATAGATTTGATCCAGCATCCTCTACATTTAAAGAAATTAACCAATTGGGATTAGAATTCATTGGAGCAATCTCATTGGACGATATGGGTACAATATGTTATTTGGCAGAACAGGCATTGTCTGTTATAGATAACAAATTTGTTTTTGCAATCTCACACATGGGTATTGTAACTGGAATCATAGAGGCAATGGGTATCTCTCTTGAGAATAGAGATGATGTTATTAAGGCTATTAAATCTAGAAACTATGAGCAACTAAAAGAAATTGGAATCAAAAACGGAACAAGTGAAGACGTTCTTAAAAAGATAAAAGGCATTTTTGACGCTTCCACAGAGTTTAAGGATTCATTAAAAGCATTAAAGGAAGCAAGTTTCAATAATGATATCAAAGTTGCTGTAGAAGAATTAGAGAAGGTCTATGAGAGTATTTCAAAGATTTCAAAAGGAAACAACATTAGACTAGACTTCACAATCATTAATGATATTGCGTATTACAATGGAATTATATTCCAAGGATTTGTATCCAAACTTCCAAGAGCAATATTAAGTGGTGGAAGATATGACAGACTCCTAGAAAAGTTTAACAAACAAAAAGGAGCAATGGGATTTGCTTTATCACTAAGTGATTTGGCAGTATACAATCCAAACGTATAAGAGGTAAATATGATAAACATAGCATTACCAAAAGGAAGATTAGGAAATAAGGCATACAAGTTATTAGAAGCTTGTGGATATACAATTAGCGAACTTATGGACGAAAGTAGGAAATTAGTCTTTAGAAATGAAGAGTCTGGAGTTCAATACTTCTTAGTAAAACCAACAGACGTACCAGTATATGTAAGTTATGGCGTTGCAGATCTTGGCGTAGTTGGAAAAGACGTACTAATAGAAAGTGATGCAGATGTATATTCTTTAATGGATTTAGGAATAGGGAAATGCAGAATGTGTGTTGCAGCAAAAGAAGATTATGTAGAAGATAAATCTAGACCAATTATAGTTGCTACAAAGTTCCCTAATATTGCAAGAGAATACTATGCAAAAGAAGACAGAGAGATAGAAGTTATTAAACTTTATGGATCAATAGAACTTGCTCCTATACTTGGAATGTCAGATGTTATAGTAGATATAGTAGAAACTGGCACAACGCTTAAAGAGAATCACCTTAAAGTATTTGAAGAAATAATGCCATTATCTGCACAATTAATTGCAAATAAAACCAATTATAAGTTCAAAGAAAAAGAAATTAGAGAAGTTGTTGCTAAACTAGGGGAGGCTATTAAATGATTAAGATTATAGACTCAGAAAAAATAAACATGAAAGATATTCTTAATAGGGAAATTCAATCCTATACAGAGTATGAAAATGTTGTAAGAGACATTATATACAAAGTAAGAACAAAGGGAGATGAAGCTCTTAAGGAATTCGCACTTAACTTTGACAAAGTCAATCTTTCTAATTTTGTAGTTACAGAAGAAGAATTTAAAGAGGCAGAGAAAAAAGTAGATGCATCTTTGGTAGAGGTTATTAAAAAGAGCGCAGCAAATATTAGAGAGTTCCACCAAGCACAAGCAAGAAAAGGCTTTGAGTTAAATAAAGAAGGCGGCATTGTTCTTGGGCAAAAGATTTCCCCAATAGAAAATGTTGGTATATATGTTCCAGGTGGCACAGCAAGTTATCCAAGTACAGTTCTTATGAATGCTATTCCAGCCAAAATAGCTGGTGTTCCAAATATTTATATGTGTACACCACCACAAAAAGATGGTTCTGTTAAAGCAGAGATCCTTATGGCAGCAAGGATTGCAGGCGTAGATAAGGTATTTAAGGTTGGTGGAGCAGGAGCTGTTGCAGCATTTGCATATGGAACAAACACAATACCAAAGGTAGACAAAATAGTTGGACCAGGAAATATTTTTGTTGCATTAGCAAAGAAAGAAGTTTTTGGAACAGTTGGCATAGATATGGTTGCTGGACCAACAGAAATACTCGTTGTTGCAGATGAAAGTGCAAACCCAGTATATGTAGCAGCAGATATATTATCTCAAGCAGAGCATGATAAACTCGCAACACCAGTTCTTGTTACTAATAGTAACAAACTAGCAGAAGAAGTACAAAAACAAATAGATATTCAAATCAAAGCATTACCTAGATATGAAATAGCTAATGCATCTATAGAAAATAATGGTAAGATTATTCTCGCAAAAGACTTAGATAAGGTAATAGATATAGCTAATGCGATTGCACCAGAACACTTAGAGTTATGTGTTGCAGAGCCAATGAAGATGTTAGACAAGATTAAGAATGCAGGATCAGTATTCCTTGGCAATTATACTCCAGAATCTCTTGGAGATTACTTCGCTGGACCAAATCATACTCTTCCAACATCTGGCAGTGCAAGATTCTCTTCTGCATTAGGCGTAGATGATTTCATAAAGAAAACACAATATATCTACTACACAAAAGAAGAATTGAATAAGGTAGCAAAAGATATAGCAGACTTCGCAAATAGTGAAGGATTACAAGGACATGCAAAAGCGGCATTAATTCGCTTTGAGGAGAAATAATGAGCAAGTTTCTAAGCGAAAAATTTAAGGATTTAGAACCATATACTCCGGGTGAGCAACCACAAGACAAAAAGTATGTAAAATTGAATACTAACGAGTCTCCATTTAAGCCATGCCCAGGCGTTATGAAAGCATTGTCTGAAGAGGCTGTATCTCAGCTATATTTATATTCAGATCCAACAGCGAATAAACTTGTGGAAGCAATAGCAGAATACTATACAAATTATGTAAAAGAGAACGGCAAAAACTTTGTTATTGGCAAGGAAAATGTAATAGTTTCTAATGGCTCAGATGAAGTACTTGCATTTATCTTTAATGCATATACAGATAAGGACAAAGGAATGGCCTGTCCAGAGATAGGATATGGATTCTATCCAGTATTCTGTTCTTTATATGGAGTGCCATTTAAGAGTATAAAGATTAGAGAAGATTTTAGCATAGATATAAGCGCATTTAAAGGAATAAGTGAGAACATTACAATTGCTAATCCAAATGCACAAACAGGACTTTATCTTTCACTAAACGACATAAAAACATTGCTTTCTGAGAATAAAGACAGAATTATTGTTGTAGATGAAGCATATTGTGATTTCGGTGGAGAGAGTGCAGTTGTGCTTTTAAATGAGTATGAAAATTTAATAGTTGTAGGCACACTTTCCAAGTCTCGTCAGCTCGCCGGAGGACGTGTTGGATTTGCCATTGCAAGCAAAGAAATAATACAAGATTTAAATACAATTAAGTACAGTTTCAATCCATATAATCTTAACAGACTAAGCATCCTTGCAGGCGTTGAGGCAATGAAAGATGTAGACTATTTTAATAAGACTAGAAAAGTTGTTATGGAGAATAGAGAATATCTCAAAGACGAACTCAAAAAACTCGGGTTTAAGGTCACAGATTCTAAGTCTAATTTCATCTTAGTTTCTACACCAAAAATGGGTGGCAAGGAATTGTATCTTAAACTCAAGGAAAGAGGTGTTTTAGTTAGATTCTTAAGTGACGAATTATTAAAGAATTGGGTTCGTATTACAATTGGTTCTAAAGAACAACTAAATGTATTGTTAAAAGAAATAAAGGAAATATTGGGGGCATAATTATGAGAGAAGCAGTAATTAAACGTAAAACCAATGAAACAGATATTGAAATCAAAATCAATTTAGACGGAACAGGCAACTATATGTCTAAAGATGGAAAGAGTCTTATAGACACAGGTTGTGGTTTTTTCAATCACATGATGGAACTCTTTGCAAAACATTCTTGTGTAGATATGTCTATTAAATGCAAAGGTGATGTAGAGGTTGATTTCCACCACTCTGTAGAAGATATTGGTATTTGTCTTGGTATGGCATTTAAAGAAGCACTAGGAGATAAGAAAGGAATAAATAGATATGGTTGGATTCTTTTACCAATGGATGAAGCACTTATTATGTCTGCAATAGATTTTTCAGACAGAGGGATGCTTTGTTTCAATGTTGAGTTCCCAAATGAATACAAAGTTGGAGATATGGACACAGAATTGGTTGAAGAATTCATGATAGCTTTCTCTCGTAATGCAGGAATAACTCTTCACATAGAAAAATTTGCAGGTACAAATATACACCACATCGTTGAAGGAATATTTAAGGCTCTTGCAAGATGTTTAAAACAAGCAGTAGCAATGGATCCAAGAAATCCAAACGCAATACCATCTACAAAAGGAAAATTAGCATGATAGCAATAGTAGATTACGGAGTAGGGAATCTTTTCTCTTTAAAGAGTTCTTTAGATTATATTGGACTTGAATCCAAGATAACTTCAGATGAAAAGGACTTAAGAGATGCAGACAAAATTATTTTGCCTGGTGTTGGTGCTTTTGGAGATGCAAAGAATAAGTTAGAAAGCACTGGTTTAATTCCTATCATAAAAGAAGAAGCAGAAAAGAAACCATTATTAGGAATATGTTTAGGAATGCAACTCCTTTTAGAAAAGTCTTATGAGTTTGGAGAATATGAAGGATTAGGATTTATACCAGGAGATGTTGTTCAATTTGATATTCCTAAAGAATACAAGGTTCCACATATGGGATGGAATGCATTAGATTTTACACAAAAAGATTGTCCTTTGTTTAAGTACATAAAAGACAAAGACTATGTGTACTATGTACATTCATTCTATGCAAAAACAGAACCTAAGTATGTTGCAGCAACATCCAACTACGCTATAGATGTAACAGGTGTAGTTTGGAACAAAAACGTATATGGTACACAGTTCCACCCAGAAAAGAGTGGTGAAGTTGGACTCAATATATTAAGAGCATTTGGAGAACTAAAATGATATTATTCCCTGCAATAGATATAAAAGACGGAAAAGTTGTTCGTTTAAGACAGGGCAACTATGCAGATATGAAGATTTATGATGTGGATCCAATAGATGTAGCAAGGTCTTATAAAGAGGCTGGAGCAGAATGGATGCATGTTGTAGATTTAGATGGTGCAAAAACTGGCAAGGCAATGAACTACGGAATTATAACTAATATTGTTAAAGAAGTAGGTATCAATGTTGAAGTTGGTGGTGGAATTAGGGATTTAGAAAGAATACGTAATTATTTAAATGCAGGTGCAAAGAGAGTAATACTTGGAACAGTTGCAATAGAAAATCCAGATTTCACCAAATTAGTCCTAAAGGACTATGCAGATAGTGTTGCCATTGGTGTAGATGCTAATAATGGTAAGGTTGCAATTCATGGATGGAATATGGTTACAGATATGGAATCAGAAGACTTCTGTGCAAGACTTGCAGATGATGGTTGCAAATACATTATATATACAGATATTTCTAAAGATGGGCTTTTGCAAGGAACCAATTTAGAGGTTTATAGCAGACTATCTAAAATAAAGAATATTAACATAACAGCATCTGGTGGTATTAGTTCCATAGATGAATTAAAGGTTCTAAAAGACTATGACATATATGGTGCAATAATTGGAAAGGCATTATATGAAAAAAAGATAGATTTAAAAGAAGCATTGGAGGCAATTAAGTAATGTTAGCAAAGCGTATTATACCATGCCTAGATATACGTAATGGACGTGTTGTAAAAGGCGTAAAATTTGGAGACTTAAGAGATGTAGAGGATCCAGTTGAGATGGCTAAGTTCTATAATGACTCTGGTGCAGATGAATTAGTCTTCTATGATATTACAGCTTCAGCAGAAGGAAGAAAGCTTTTTGCAGATACACTTGTAAACGTTGCAAAGCAAATATTCATTCCTTTAACCGTTGGAGGTGGAATCAGTTCTGTTGAAGACTTTGACAGAGTTCTTAAAAGAGGAGCAGATAAAGTTAGTGTAAATACTGGTGCAATATATAATCCAAGTATCATTAACGAGGCAGCTAAAAAATATGGTAGTCAATGTACATCTGATGATCAGTATGTGATCACGCACAAG
>CAMVBZ010000074.1 GCA_947165815.1 uncultured Clostridia bacterium | reverse complement strand
AAAGGGAAGAAGTGTTGCTACAATTACTAATATAGAAACAGACCTTGCAATGTGTATGGAAAAGGAAAGTGTACGTATTCTTGCTCCTATTCCTGGCACAAGATATGTTGGTATAGAAGTTCCAAATAAGAAGAGATCTATTGTAACATTTAGTGAAGTAGTCAATTCAGATAATTTCAAGAATAAGGGACCTTATGCTATTGGAATTGGTAAAGACTTATATGGAAAGATTCATGTATATGATTTCCCTAAGTTCCCACACATTCTTATTGCTGGACAAACTGGTGCAGGTAAGTCTTGCTGTATTGGTGTTTTATTGTGCTCATTATTATACAAAGCATCCCCAGAAGAATTAAGATTAATTCTTATAGACCCAAAGAGAACAGAATTTTCAGCATATAATGGTATTCCACATCTTTTAACAGATGAAGTTATTTGTGATGTAGACAAGGCTATTAGATCTCTTAACTGGGCTGTTAATGAAATGGTTAGAAGAATGGAATTCTTGCAACAAAATCATTGTAGAGATATAGATGAATACAACAAGAGATGTGAAACAGATGGATTACAAAAACTTCCAAAGATATTAATTGTTGTAGATGAACTTGCAGATCTTATGCAACTAGGACAAAAGGCTGTTGAAGATGCAATTAATAGAATTGCAAGACTTGCTCGTGCTATGGGTATTCATATGGTACTTGCAACACAAAGACCTTCTGTAGACGTTATTTCTGGTACTATTAAGAACAACCTTCCAACACGTATTGCATGTAAGGTTACATCCATCCAAGATAGTAGAACAGTTCTAGATTCTATGGGTGCAGAGAAGTTGCTTGGTTATGGTGATTTATTATATAGAGATCCAACAATGGCTGTTCCAGCTCGTATACAAGGTGCATTTATTTCTAATGATGAAGTAACAAGAATAGTTGAATACGTAAAACAAAATAACGATACAGACTTTGATCAATCCATTAAAGATGCAATTTGGAATGAAGAGAAGGAAGAACCAGAAGAAAAGGATTCTTCTTCAAAGAAGAAGGAAAATAAGGGTGGATTAGATGAAGATGTCATCGAAGCATTAAGAATTGCACTAGAAAGTGAAGAAGGATTGTCCATTTCTATGATACAAAGAAGAAGTGGATTTGGCTGGCCAAGAGCAGCAAAGGCTTTTGATAAAGCACAACAACTTGGAATATTCGGTCCAAAGGATAATAAGAGTAGAATTAAACTCGTCATCCCAGCATCAGAAGTTGAAGAAATGATTAGAAAAGCAGAGTCTGGTGAAGATGAAGACGGAGATGAAGAATAATATAAATTAATATAAAATATTAAAATGCTCACATTAAAGTGGGCACTAATATTATAAAGGGACAAAATGAAGATAGGTGTAGTGTCATTAGGTTGTGATAAAAATCGTGTAGATACAGAGAAGATGCTCTCAAGACTAATCTCTGCAGGTCATACATTTGCCAGAACTGAGGAAGAAAGTGATGTTATAATAATCAACACTTGTGCCTTTATAGATAGTGCCAAAAAAGAATCCATCTCCGAAATATTTAATGCAATAGGATATAAAGAAAAAGGCAAGAAAGTTATAGTAACTGGATGTATGCCACAAAGATATTTAGAAGAACTTAAAAAAGATATCCCAGAGGTAGATGCATATTTAGGAACAGCAGACTATGATAAAATCGTTGAAGTTGTAGATAGAATCACAAAGGGAGAGAAGTATGCATGTATAAATGGCGGAGATTCATTTATATCCCATAGAATGCTTACAACCCCATCCCATTATGCATATTTAAAGATTGCAGATGGTTGTGACAACTTCTGTTCATATTGTGCAATTCCATATATAAGAGGAAGATATCGTTCTGAGAAGATGGAAGACTTGCTCCTTGAGGCAAGAAAGCTTTCAGATGATGGCGTAAAGGAGCTAATACTCGTTGCACAAGACGTTACCAATTACGGCAAGGATTTATCTAAAGATAAAAAACCAATGCTTATAGAGCTTTTAGACGCCTTATGCAAGTTAGATTTTGAACGCATTAGATTATTATACTTAGAACCAGATTCTTTCACAGATGAACTTATAGAAAAGATAAAGAATGAAAAGAAGATTTGTAATTATGTAGACATCCCATTCCAACATGCATCCAATGCTATTTTAAAGAAAATGAATAGGCATTACACAAAGGAAGAGATGTACACTTTAGTAAATAAACTAAAGAAAGCAGGGATTACTATACGTTCAACCTTTATAATTGGATTCCCAGGAGAGAGCGAAGAAGACTTTAATGAACTTAAAGAGTTCATGGAAAAAGCCGAGTTAGATTATGCTGGTTTCTTTGCATATTCTAAAGAAGAAGGAACCATTGCTGCAAAGTATGAACAATGTGATCCAAAAGACACAAAGAGAAGACTAAAAGAAATACAAAAGATACAAAACAATATAATGAAAGAAAAGAATAAGAAGTTGGTTGGTACTATTATTAAAGTTATGTCTGATGGCATAGACTATGATACACAATCTTTCATAGGAAGAAGTGAATACCAAGCACCAGATATAGATGGGCAAATATATTTTAGTTCAGACCAACTTGTAGAAGAAGGAAACACTTATGATGTAGAGATAACCTCATATAAGGGTTCTTATTTATTTGGAAGGGCAGTACAATGAAGATAACACTAGCAACTAAGATTACATTATTAAGGGTTATATTAATAATCCCAACAGTTATTTTATACATTCTCGCATTTTATATAGAGGAAGCAAAACTAGGATTACTTATTGCATCCTGTGTATTATTTGCATTCCTTTGTGCATCTGATTTTATAGATGGTGCCATAGCAAGAAAGACAAAGACAGTTTCAGACTTTGGAAAATTTTTGGATCCACTTGCAGATAAAGTAGTAATTATTATCATGTTATTCTTAATGGTCTGGAGTGCACAATTCCTAGACAGAGGATATATTTTATATCCTCATGATGTCTTAGTCCTTGCATTAATTGGTGGGCTTATAACAACAAGAGAATTAGTTGTATCTATATTTAGAGCAGTTGCAGCAGCTAAGAATGTAGTGCTAGCAGCAGATGTATTTGGGAAGTTTAAGACAATATTCCTAGATGTAGGTATGACAGTTCTTATCATGGCTCCAGTTAAAGCACCAAATGTCCCATACTTCTTTGCATGGGCGGGTACAATAATATTCTATATAGGAGCAGTATTAGCAATATATTCTGGTATTAACTATATAGTTAAGAATAAGCAAGTATTTAAAGAAGCAGAACCAACACACGAAGAAGAAAAGAAAGAAGATTAATATGGAAAGAGCATTATTAAAGATTTGTGGATTAAGAGACGAAGAAGTCCGTGCCATTATTAGAAATATCCCAGGAAGAGAAGGTGTGGATATTGCTATTAGTGAGAATAATCTAGATTGCAAGATACAAATGAAGTCTGAAACACTAAAACCTATTGAGTTTGAAATAGTGAAGACAAAGATTTGGAATGCCTTTGAAGATTATGCATATGCCTCCCAAGATATATCTTTACCACAACTAGCAGTAGATCTTTTAAAACTTAATAAAAGGATTATATCTGTTGCAGAAAGTATAACAGGCGGTGAAATCTGTTCTAAACTATGTTCTATTCCAGGTGTTAGTGATTATCTTTACGAAGGAATCGTGTGTTATAGTAGATTCTCTAAAATGTCCAGATTAGGAGTTTCTTCCATAACAATAGCAGAAAAGGGAACAGTATCTAGAGAAACTGCATACGAAATGGTTAGTGGTCTTTTAAGAGGGAAAGGACAAAACTGTATAGGTCTTGCAACAACTGGTCTTGCTGGTCCAAATGGAGACGAAGGAAAACCTGTAGGCCTTGTTTATATTGGAGTTGGCTCTGGAGACTTTATTACAGTATTTGATAGAAATCTAAAAGGCGAAAGAAATCAGATTAGAGAATCTGTTGCAAATCTTGCTCTTTATTACCTCATAAGATATCTTAAAGGTGATATTTTAAGACTATAATTTTCCAAAAAATATCAAAACACCTTAGAAAATACCTATCTGTGTCCTATATTTGGGACACGTTTTTTATTTTTATATGTTATAATGGAACCATGAAGAAAAGTGAACGAGGTGAATGGAAATGAAACGCAAAATCAAAGTTAAAGACACCAAGACTGGAAAGGTTATAGAAGGTGAAGTAAACGTAAGAGCATACGACCATTTCCAAGGTCAGCTAAGAAGTCCACACCTAGTACAAAAGAACAGAAAAAAATACTGTAGAAAACAAAAATATAAAATAGATTACAAAAATGAGGAGAAATAAAAATGGCATCATCTGAAGAAAAGAAAAAGAATTTGGAACAAGCGCTTCAACAAATTGAAAAGCAATTTGGTAAGGGAGCTATCATGCGTATGAATAGTGAGATTCAACCAATAGACGTTATACCAACAGGATGTTTACCACTAGACATGGCATTAGGAGTTGGTGGTGTACCAAGAGGAAGAATTATTGAGATATACGGACCAGAATCAAGTGGTAAGACTACACTCGCACTATCTTGTATTGCAGAAGCACAAAAATTAGGCGGTATTGCAGCATTCATAGATGCAGAGCACGCATTAGATCCAGTATATGCACAACAACTTGGTATTAACATTGAAGATTTATATCTCTCACAACCAGATTCTGGAGAGCAAGCATTAGATATCGTAGAAAAGCTTGTTAGAAGTGGTGCCATAGACATTATAGTTGTAGACTCAGTTGCAGCTTTAACACCACAAGCAGAAATAGATGGTGAAATGTCAGATGCTCTTGTAGGAACACAAGCAAGACTTATGTCCAAGGCAATGAGAGTTATTACTGGTATCATTTCAAAAGCAAACTGTTGTGTTATCTTCATCAACCAATTAAGAGAAAAAGTTGGTGTTATGTATGGAAATCCAGAGACAACCACAGGTGGAAAAGCATTAAAGTTCTATGCAACAATTAGAATGGACATCAGAAAAGGTGAAGCAATCAAAGACGGAAGTGAAGTAATTGGTAACAAAGTCAAAGTTAAGATTGTTAAGAACAAAGTAGCACCTCCATTCAAAGCAGCATCCTTTGATATCCTTTACGGACAAGGAATTAGCAAACTTGGATCATTAGTAGATATGGCAGTTGCATGTGGAGTAATTCAAAAGAGTGGATCTTGGTTCAGCTATAATGAAGAAAGAGTTGCTCAAGGAAGAGAGAAGACAATTGAATGGCTCAAGAATAATCCAGAACTCGTAGATGAAATCGAGAAAGCAGTAAGAGCAAATATTCGTCCAGGACAATTCAATATAGACGACTAATTTCATAACTTTATACCATAGACTAAGCTGGGGTGAAATATCCCTGGCTTTTTCTATATTTCGGTTTTACTTTATTTCTTTAAGAAATATATGGTATAATATTAGCCAAAGAATAAAAGGAGGAATTGATATGGATAATTATATGGTCTGGGTTTGGCTAGGTATAACAGTACTTGCACTTGTAGTTGAATTCTCAACAACACAACTTGTATCCTTCTGGTTTGCAATAGCAGGTGGTGTAACTTTAGCATTATCCTTTATTCCAGGATTTCCTTGGTGGGGACAAATAATTCTCTTTGCAGGATTGTCTATAATCTTATTCTTCGCATTTAGACCTTTTGTTAAGAAATGGCTTAAAAAACATGAAGGCAAGAACACAAATACTAATATGGATTTAATTATTGGTATGTATGTGCGCTTAATAGAAGGTGCAGACTTTGACAATCTCGGTTCAGCAAAGATTGGAGATGTTGTTTGGTCTGTAAAGAGTAAAGATGAAGCAGTTCTAGAAAAAGACGAGATAGTAAAAATTGTAGCAATAGAGGGTAATAAACTCATTGCAGAAAAAGTAGAAAATAAAAATGATATAGAGGAGGTAAAGTAAAATGTTAGGTATTTTATGTTTATCTGGTGGAGCAATCGCAGGAATAGTAATCGCAGCATTAATATTCGTTGCAGCAATAATCTTTATTTCTTGTGCTAAGGTTGTTAGACAAGCAAATGCAATAATTGTAGAACGTTTAGGTAAGTACAATAGAACACTTAATACAGGTTTCCATCTCATTATTCCTTTCTTTGAAAAAGCAAGCAAGCCAATTAGCTTAAAAGAAAAGGTAGCAGACTTTAAACCACAACCAGTTATTACAAAAGATAACGTAACAATGCAAATAGACACAGTTGTTTATTTCCAAATTACAGATCCAAAGCTTTATGCATATGGTGTAGAACATCCTATTTCAGCAATTGAAAACTTAACAGCAACAACACTTCGTAATATCGTTGGTGAACTCGAATTAGATGAAACATTAACAAGTAGAGATACAGTTAATAGCAAGATGAGAATAATTCTAGATGAAGCAACAGATCCTTGGGGTATTAAGATTAACAGAGTAGAGCTTAAAAACATTCTTCCTCCAAAAGACATCCAAGAAGCAATGGAAAAACAAATGAGAGCAGAACGTGAAAGAAGAGAATCTATTCTTAAAGCTGAAGGTGAGAAGAAGAGTGCAATTCTTATAGCAGAAGGTGAAAAGGAAAGTAAGATTTTAAGAGCACAAGCAGAAAGAGAAGCACAACTCCTTGCAGCAGATGCAGCAAAACAAGCAAGAATTATGGCAGCAGACGCAGAAAAAGCAGCTCTTATTGCAGAAGGTGAAGGTAAGGCAAGAGCTATTGAACTTATCAACAATGCAAAACCAATTCCACAATATGTAACACTTGAAGGTTTTGAAGCATTAAAGAAAGTTGCAGATGGAAAGGCTACAAAGATAGTTGTTCCAACTGAAATTGGAAATGTTACAGGACTTCTTGCAAGCTTAAAAGAAACAGTAACAGAAGATAAAAAATAATCTTATAATATTTAATTAAAAGTAAGTGCTCTCTTAAAAGAGGGCATTTATTTTTTAAACATACTTGTTTAAATTTAAATTTTGTGTAAGAATATTACTATTATAATATTATATGTCTTTTGCCCTAAATAATTCAT
>CAMVBZ010000073.1 GCA_947165815.1 uncultured Clostridia bacterium | reverse complement strand
AATGATGTACTTTCGTTTGTTGTTAAGAAAGCAGAATAGAACATATTGGGAGAAAGAATATGTCTGAGATAATAGAAGAAACAAACAAGAGTGTAGAGAACTTCTCCGTTAATGGAGCAGATAGTGTTGCTATAGTTTATTCAAATACGGCCAAACCTGGATTTGAAATAATTTATTTCAATGCACAAAAGAAAGAAATTGGTTTAAAAAAGATTAAATTGGACGCAGATCAAATTGTAGATGGTTTGCCAATTCCAACATTGAATCTTGAGTCTATGCTAAAACAATACATTCCTTCTCAAGTTAAGAGTGTGGACATATTGTTAGATTCGGATAATATCTTTAAAGTAACTAACGTGTATCCTAAGATTAATTTCTTTAAATTGGCTCAAGTATATTCACAGGATATGAAAGAGGCACACGGAGATGTAAAGGATAAGTTCAAGACTTTCTCTCAACAATATAAA
This sequence comes from uncultured Clostridia bacterium, assembly GCA_947165815.1. Classification (GTDB taxonomy): domain Bacteria; phylum Bacillota; class Clostridia; order Christensenellales; family CAG-917; genus RGIG8124. The sequence goes on along the minus strand of CAMVBZ010000073.1, from coordinate 6,725 downwards.
AATTATATTGGAATTATTATCTACACATATTTCATCCCAGAACATCTATACAACTTCGGTATAAAACTTGCAAGAAGTCTAAACATTAAACTTGGCAAGATAGACCTATATGCTAAGTTCATTATGCAAAATGTACATAAGACTTATGGTGGAGACTTTATCTATCTCTATGGACATGAAGACCAAATAACATTAGTTGTTTCATATGGTGGTATGTTGTCTGGATTTGTAACCTTTGATGGTACAAACAAGGATAAGGTAGACGAGATGATACATTGCTACGGGATAAAACATTTCTACGAGTTAGAAAAGACATCCATAAGAACGGCATTTACAAACGTAGATGAATTAAGTAGCAAGGTTATAACAATAGAGAAGAAAGAATTGCAGTTAGATGAAACTGTAATTGGAGGTTTAAAGAAGTGAGAAGGAAGGCATTCACTTTAGTTGAGGTCATGGTGGCATTGGCTGTCTTTGCAATAGTAATCATTGGTATTACTACCACAGTTTTATTTGTCACTAGGATGGAAAAGAGAAGTGAATATTTTTCCCATTTTGAAACCATATGTCTAGACATAGACAAGTATTCAGATGAATATGGGAGAGACTGGGATTTGCATTACTATGGAGAAAAGAAGGATGAAGCAACAATCTATTATTCTTCCTCATATGCCATAGTGCCAACACAAGAAGAGTCCAAGTTTACTCTAACATATAACTACAACGATACTCACCAACTAATAATAAATGTTGTTGAGAATGGAAAGAGCAAAAAAATCATAGAAGATCTCAACTATGGAGGTAAAAGATATGCGCCATAATAAAGCAAGAAAAGGTCATGTTTTAGCATACGTCATAGTTGTGGTTGCTGTAATATCTGCAGTGCTTGCAACAACAGTTACTTTAATAACAAAGTATTCTAGAAGACTAACTCAGCAAGCTACTCAATTAGAGCAAGTGGTCTATGATAACGAATAAGGGGATGATATGGTACTAACAATTCTCTTGGGAGTATTATTCACATTGTTGGGCTTTGTATTTGCCAGTTTCTTTGGAGTGGTAATAAGCAGAGTTCCCAATGGAGAGAGTATTGTAAAGCCAGCTTCACATTGTGATAGTTGTGGGCACGTCCTTAAATGGTATGAAAACATTCCAATACTTAGTTACATTTTCTTGGGAGGAAAGTGTAAAGAATGTAAGGCAAGGATACCAGTATTCTTCTTTATCTATGAGATACTTGGAGGACTTACAATATGCCTTGCTTACGTACAGTTTGGATTGAGCATAAATTTCCTATTCGCTAGTTTAATAACACTAATTCTGTTGTTAATCGGTGGATATGATTATAAAACCAACACAATACTAGATATCTTTTGGATTATCTTTTTGGCACTAACGATTGGTTGGTTTATATATAGAATAGTGGTGTTGAACCATGTATGGTGGCATTACTTAGTTGGTGCAGCTGCTCTTGGCGGATTCTTCTTGCTTATAAAGGTAGTGTTCTATCTTATAAAGAAAGTGGATGTGCTTGGAATAGGAGATGTAATATTCATGGCTGTTGCTGGATTATTGCTTGGATTCAAGACAATATTAATAGCCGTGCTAGTTGCATCTGTAGTGGGATGTATCATTGAGTTGAGTCTCATTGCAGCAAAGAAGAAAGATAGAGAAAGTCCTATTCCATTCTGCCCATATTTAGCACTTGGTGTTTTTGTGGCAATGGTATATGGAGAAAGCATAGTAAATCTAATAATAGGAGGATAGTGGATGGCTTTATTTTCGTGCAAAGTTATTAACGAAGTAGGAAAAGAAGAGAAGCGTATTCAAGAGGCTAATGACATCAAAAGTCTACGTGTTCTTTTGAAAGAGCAAAATCTTGTTCTAGTAAAAGCAACCAAGCTTAAAGAAAAGCAACCAAATCTTTTCTTAGCCGTATCATCTAGAGTTAAACCTCAAGAAGTTATATTGTTCTTGAGACAATTCTCCGTTATGATCAATTCATCCACATCTATTTCAGATGCACTTAATGCATTGAAACAACAGAACTATTCCAAACCATTCAAAAAAGTTTTAATGGATGTACATAACTCCGTATTAAGTGGTATGTTACTTTCTGAAGCCTTTGAAAAGCATCCAGAAGTATTCCCATCATTCTTTGTGGAAATGGTTGCAATTGGTGAAGTGTCATCAAGTTTGGATAGTGTCTTAAAGTCTATGGCAGACTATTATGAAAGCAATGCAAGAATGAAAAAGAAGAGTAGAACCGCAATGGTATACCCAATTATGCTATTTGTAATGCTTTTCGTTGTAGTAGTCTTCTTATCTTTTGTAATTCTTCCTCAGTTCGCAGATATGTTTGCAGCCTTTGATGGAACTATTCCTAAGATAACTTTGGCGGTACTTGCGATTTCAGAGTTTATACGAAACAACATCCTGTATCTTATAACAGGAATATTTGGTGGTGTATTGCTCATATTGTTGTTCTTTACAACTCCTCCAGGACAAAGGGTATTAGACTGGTTGAAGATTTATACTCCAATTATTGGAAGAGTTAATAAAGCAATTGTTACAGCAAGATTCACAAGGGCGTTCATCATTCTTTTAAGAAGTGGTATGAACATAACAGACTGTATGGATAATCTTAAGAGAATACTTGGAAACAGTTTCTATCAAGACAAGTTCCAGTATGCAATAGATGAAGTAAAAAGAGGTAAAAAAATAGCAGAGTCTATAGAGAGAACAGGGTTATTCCCAAAGATGTTAACAGAGATGATAGCTGTTGGTGAAAAGAGTGGAAACTTAGATGAAGTATTAGAATCCACAGCATTGTTCTATGATTCACAAGTTGAGTCTTCTATATCCAAAGCAACAGCAGCTCTAGAACCAACAATGATTATTCTACTTGGTGCTGTAGTTGCATTAGTGTTGCTCTCTGTTTACCTACCAATGATAGACATGTATAACACAATTTAGTGGAGGAATAAATGGTTAATTCAAGTTTAAAAGAATTTTTACTAACCAAAGGAGTAATGGAGGAGAGTGCTCTAGAAGAAGCATATCAAGTTGCTCTTAAAAATGGGTCATTGCTATACAACGAATTAGTAAGACTCAAGGTTATGGATGAGAAGGAGCTATATAAGTTACTTGCAGACTTCTTCAAAATGGATTACAAGTTTGCTCAATTATCCGAGCTTAACTTTGATCTTATTAAGAAATTCCCTTTGGACAAATTGGATGAATACAAGGCATTACCATTATATGAAGATGGAAACACAATAGTATTTATTCTTTCTAATCCATTCAGGGTAGAAGAAGTTAAAGAATTTAGCAAATACACAAGCAAGAAAATTCAATGTGCTCTTATAGAGCAAACACAAATGGACTTGCTTATTAGATATGCAGACAACAAGATAGTACAAGCAACTGCTCTTAATGACTTTATATCCAACGACTCCACTAACGATATAACAGCAACAGCAGATGGACAATACATAGTTGAAGCACCTATTATTAAACTCTGTGACTCTATCTTAAGGGATGCAGTTAATAGAGGAGCATCTGATATACATATTGAACCATTTGAAGAAAAGGTAACCATTAGATTTAGAATAGATGGAAAGTTGCAAATCATTGATGAAATCCAACAAACATATTACCAATCCATCCTTGCTAGATTTAAGATTATGGCAGAGATGAACATTGCAGAAAGAAGAGTTCCACAAGATGGTAAGATTACTCTTGAAATTGGAGATAGAAAGTTTGACTTCCGTGTATCTACAATTCCTACATTGTTTGGAGAGAAGATGGTTATTCGTATTTATGACATAACACTTACGTCCTCATCCTTAGCAAATTTAGGTATGAGTGATATCCAAGAAAAGTTGGTTTTAGAGATGATACATCGTCCACACGGAATACTTCTTTTAACAGGACCAACGGGTAGTGGAAAGTCTACTTCATTGTATACGTTTCTAAGGTATTTAAATAATCCAGATACAAATATCATTACAGTTGAGGATCCTGTAGAAAACCAAATAGATGGTATTAACCAAGTACAAGTTAATCCAAAAGCAAATTTAACATTTGCATCTGCACTTCGTTCCATCTTAAGACAAGACCCTAACATAATAATGATTGGTGAAATAAGAGACGAAGAAACAGTTCAAATTGCTACAAGAGCAGCTATTACTGGACACTTAGTATTATCTACAATTCACGCAAACAACTCATGTGGTGTTGTCACACGTTTAATTAACATGGGAATACCACAATACTTAGTTGCAGACTCACTTCTTGGTGTTATATCTCAAAGACTTGTTAGAAAACTTTGTCCAGAGTGTAAGAAAGAGCATGAAACAACAAAGGCAGAAATGGCAATGTTAGGAATTAATAAGCCTGCAAAGATTTATGAACCATGTGGATGCCAAGCTTGTAACTATACGGGGTATAGTGGCCGTACTGGTGTCTTTGAACTACTTGTATGTAATCCTAAGATTAGAGAAACAATTATGTCTCCTAACTTTACTAGTGAACTCCTTGAAAAGGAAGCCAACGTACCAAGTATATTAGTACATGCAAAGGATAGGGTACTTAATGGTATTACTTCAATGGATGAATACAAAGAGATTAGTGATTACATTGATACAAGTGCATTAGAAGCAGAAGTTGAGAGGGATCAGAACAAATGAGATTACTAGTTATAGATGATGATGAAACCATATTAAATAATCTTGTGAGTGAGATTAAGGGATTATATCCAGATTTGTATGTTATAGCCTATAGTGACTATAACAAACTGATGGAAAATTTAGAGCATATAGATTATCAATATGTTCTTTCGGACATCTTCATTGGAAAAACCAATGGGCTAGAAGTTCACAATACCATTTCAAAAGATGGAAAAATTCCTGTAGTTTATATGTCTGGAGCAGATCCATCTACTTATGATGTCTATGATGCACCACACGTTTATTTCCTTCCAAAACCAATAGAGGAAGAGAAGTTAAAGAAAGCATTGGATAAGATGATTAACTATGACCAAATGTTAAAAATAAAGACGTCTGGAAAAGAAAGTTTTGTAAACTTAAATACAATTGTGTATTTAGAAAGTGATAAACGTATTGTTCATATTGTTACAACAACAAAGATATATAATACCTATGCAAAGTTAGATGAATATGACTATCTCAAACTAAAAGGATTTGTCCGTATTGGAAAGAGCACAATTGTAAACAAGAGTTTTATACAAGGCAAAAAAAGAGATAGTGTCATTTTATCAAATGGCGAAGAAAAGACTATAACAAGGAGATATCAAAAGAACATAGATGATATGTGCCAATTATTAGAAGAATTAAAGATGACAAGTGGTATAAGTATTTATTGCTTATTCCACCATTCCTTTTTATAGCACTAATTGCTGCGAAAGCATATGACTTTGTTATTCCAGTTGGAGAGTATACTTGGAACATAGATTTGGTTTTTGCATTAGTTATAGTAGAGGCGATCAATCTATTCTATGTAAAATTCGTATCTAAGAAAGAAGTCCATTTGAGTGAATGGTTTATACTGCTTGCAATAATTGTTTTAGATTTCTTTATAAAGATTGTATGGGGGGTATTTACGCAAAGTGGCTTTAATTATTATAACCGTCCATTTGTAGATAACAATTCCCAAATCTTGTTCTATATAAGCAATCTATTTGCATTATATACGACGATATTCCTTCTATTGATAAAAGATTGGGGAAAAGGTATTTGGGCCGCAAAAGCAATTTTGATCTTATTTGGATATCTAGTCACATTTGCCTTAGTTGTAATACAAACATCTGCCAATATTTTAATTACTGGACGGGAATTAGATATTACAATAATATCACTTTCTGTAGTGATGTCCCTTTTAGTTGTGCTCATGGTTATATTCCTTGTTTATGAAATAAACAAATGGTACATAAAAGAGAAGGAAAAGCATAAGAGTGCGGTGGAACAAATGGAAGGATATTATGATAAGCAACTCCTACTCAATCAAGAAGAGCTTATAAAACTCAAACATGATGCCAACAACTTCCTAGAAATTATTCGTCTAAAAGATGAAGAAACATACCAAGAGTTAAAGGACAAGGTTCAGAAGTTTAATGCAGTATATTTCTGCAAAGATGATATCTTAAACAAGATTCTTGTTCTAAAAGTAAGTGAAGGAAAAGAAAGTGGAATACAGTTCAATACTCATATAGATTTAAAAGATGAAATACCTTTGTCTAACTTAGACAAGATTTCTTTATTTACAAACATTCTAGACAATGCTATAGAAGGAGCAATTAATAGTTATCACAAACTAATTAATCTCGATATTTATTATGCAGACAACAAACTAAACATTTCTATAGTCAATTCTTGTGATACGTTAAAGAGTAAACCAGATAAAGTATATCATGGTAAAGGGAAAGAGATTTTAAACGATATAATCAAGAAGCATAATGGAGATAGTAATGTTTATTATGCAAACCAAATGTACTCATTAGAGATAAATTTAAATTTCCAAAAATAACATTAAATTTGTTTTTTATTTCACTTTTTTAATAATTGTATATGCACGTATGCGATTGGGTATAGAAATTAGTTTTATAAAAAAATATACTATTTATGCATATAATATATAATAGGAGGCAAAATATTAATGAACAAAAAGAAAGCATTTACACTCGTTGAATTATTAGTTGTAATCGC
>CAMVBZ010000072.1 GCA_947165815.1 uncultured Clostridia bacterium | reverse complement strand
AGCATCCTATTTCGGGGACAAACTAGATATATTAATTGCAAATGGAGACCATCTTAATGATGTTTCTGAAGATTGGCAGATTAAAAATATGTATAGATTGGTTGGAAATATTACCAATGGTTCTGTACCTGTAATACTAAGTAGAGGGAATCATGAAGCAGTTGGATCTCAACTTGTAAATTTACCTATTTGGTATGCATCTAGAGACAATACATTTTATTATACCGCAAGGGTTGGAAGTATAGCATTCATAGTATTAGATGTACAATATAGAAAGGATGAAGCAAAATGGGTAAAATCCATTAAGGATAGTGGAGTCTTTGATGACCCAACCATTAAATATAGAATAGCAGTATGCCATGAAGCATTCCCAATAGCTATTAATAAATTTGGTGGAGAACCATTTAAAGAAATATTGAATTATCTTGAAGATATGAATATAGACTTTATGATGTGTGGGCATTCTCATACAACAAAGTATTTTGCTCCAGGTGAAATTGCAACATCTAAAGATAGTAAAGTTAGCGGTAAAAACATAGCAAGTTTCCCTTTAGTTCTTGGATCCTTACGTAATGATGAGAATATGAGATTTGAAACTTTGTTTGGATATCAGTTTACTGGAACAGCTATCGAAATAAATGATGACGATATAGAAATTATGTTCACCAATAGTTTAGGAGAAATAAAGGAATATCATAAGTTATAATTTTGGAGATTAACAATGAAAAAATCATTAAAAATCTTGTGTTCAATTATAATTGGTTTAGTAGTTATAGGTTTAGTTATAACAGTTTTATATTGTGCATATGCTGGCCCTTATTCTTTGAATAAAGATACTTTTGATATTTCAAAGAAAGAAATAACGGAAGACATAACCGTTGTGAGTTTTAATATTAGATATTTTGCTCATGATGATTTCTTCAAAAAAAGCTGGTTTTATAGAGCACCATTAGTTGTTGAAAATGTAAAGCAAGAGCAACCAGATATTATAGGATTTCAAGAGGTTCAACCAATTCACGAAAAATATTTAAGAAAGCATTTAGAAGGTTATGAATTCATTATTGCATATAGAACAAAGTTGGAACCAAAAGAGGGTATGTTACTTGCTTATAGAAAAGATAGATTTACATCAGAAAAGGAAGGGATGTTCTGGGTTTCAGAAACTCCTGAAAAGATGAGCAAAGATTGGGGCAGTAACTCATATAGAGTTGCAGCATATGCAAAACTTTTAGACAAGAAAACGAACAGGTATATTTCTCCCGTAGACACGCATTTAGACAATGTTAGTGAAGAAGCAAGAGAAAAGGGAATAAAGGTATTAATTGATAAAGTTAATTCTTTAGAATTAGAAAATGCAATATTGATGGGAGATATGAACGATTTTGATGATACATTAATGTACAAATATGCAACCTCACATGGTTACAATGATGCTCTAATAATTGCAGACAAATCTTATGTAGGGAGTGGGGCAACTTATCAAGCTTATGGTAAGAAATTAGATTATAGGAGAATAGACTATTTCTTCCTAGATACTGAATTCCATGTAAATGACTATCATGTTGTGGACAAGTTATATGATGGTGTTTATCCAAGTGATCATTTCCCTATAGCTATAATTATTAATATGACTTGAAAATTCTAAATATAGTTAGATAATACTTCCTATGGCGTAATGCTATAGGAGGTATTTTTTTGTTTGTTGACTATTATTTTAAAAATATGATACTATTTTTCAAGCAAAATTTTAAATTTGAGAGGATTTATGGACAACGTTAATAAAATCATGAATATGGATTCAGTTTATCTAAGACGTTTGTATAAAACTTCTTGTAGGGCTTTTAGAATAGAAAACAAACTCGCAAAAAAGGGTGGTGTTGTTTTTGTTGGAGACAGCATTACAGATTTTTGTAATTTAGATAATTATTATCCTGGACTTGAAGCAAACAACCGCGGTATTTCTGGAGATACAATAGAAGGAATATTGGGAAGATTAGATGAAAGCATTTTTGGTCTTGCTCCATCATTGGTTGTAATACAAGGTGGAACAAATAATTTTCAGGAAGGATACGATGATGTCGAGTCTTTTATTATTGAAAAATATTCAATGATACTATCTCAAATTAAGGCTAGACTCCCAGAAACAAAAGTAATTGTGCAATCTATGTATCCTGTCTCGGATATATCATTCCATAATAGATATAAATTTGGACATGGACATATTGAATCTATTAATAACAAACTTAAGGATTTAGTTCTTTCTATGAATTATGAGTTTGCAGATGTTTATTCATTATTAACATCTAAAGATGAAGAGTTTGATACAAGATATACTGATGATGGATTACATCCTAATAAAGAAGGATATAAGGTTATTAGTGCATATTTAAGACCAATTATAGATAAATTATATGACTCAAACAAAAATACGTCTAAGCTATTTGGAATTAGCTCAATAGAAATTAAAGAGCAGGTAACATCATTTATTGAGAAAGTTATTATTTCAATTTTCTTATTGTCTATTGGAGTATTATTTTGTGTAAATGTTACTTCTGCAGTTAGTATTACACTTGGTATAATTTTGAGTATATTTGGGTTAATAAACATTGTAGTTATTTGTATGGGAAGAAAAACATTATTTAGTGCTGTTGGAATAATAAGTGGTGTAGCAATTGCAATAGGTATTGCTTTCTGTGTACACGATCTTGCAACAGTAGTTGTATTATTAATTCCATACATTCTAACAATTGTTGGAGCAATAATATTGATAGATTCTTTCATATATTTCTTCGCTTTAAAACAGGGTGGTATGTCTCGTTTTATAGTATTTCTAATAAGCGGAGCTAGTATGTTCTCATTGGGCATATCTTTACTCGCTGTAGAAGCTTTTAGAGTAGAATGTAGTGAGATGATATTTGGTATTATTCTAACCATTATTGCCATAATAATATTGGCATTTGCTATTCATGGAATGGTAAAAAGAAAGAAATTGTCTGAAATGGAAAAATAAAAATTACCCTCGTTTGAGGGTATTTTTTTGTGCTGGTGCCGGCGGTCGGACTCGAACCGACACGGGTTTTGAGCCCACAGGATTTTGAGTCCAGCGCGTCTGCCAATTTCACCACGCCGGCAAGCGTTATTATACTAGCATATTATTTGCGTATTTGCAAGAAAATTTTGTCGCTTTAATCAGGGCCTATATTGACTATAATTATATAATTATGTTATTATTTTATATCGATATATAACATTAAAAGAGGTTTCCTGATGATTGATTATAACCTTAAGAATGATGAGATGTTTTATGCTAAGCAATTCTCAGAACTTATTAAATTTCCAACAGTAACTAGATCTGGCAGTGATAATTTTGCCGCAATGAGAGAAAAATATAAGGAATTATGTCCTCTTGTATGGAAAAATTGTGAGTTTACAATGCTTCCAGAAGATGTCGTTATTCTTAAATGGAAAGGGAAATCATCAGATAAACCTTTAGTTTTAATGGGACATCAAGACGTAGTTCCAGCAGTTGGTGGAGATTGGACAGATCCTCCTTTTAGTGGTGTTATTAAAGATGGAAAGATTTGGGGACGTGGAACAGGAGATGATAAAAACTCTGTTTATATTACCATGAGAGCTGCAGAAGAACTTATGGAAGAAGGTTTTGTCCCAGAACAAGATATTTATCTTAGTTATTCAGATAGCGAAGAACAATTTGGAGATGGCGTTGTTAATGCTAAGAATTGGTATTTAGAACATAATGTTAAACCAAATATTGTCATAGACGAAGGTGGCGCTATGGCAAGATCTAGCGTTGCAGCAAAATACTTAGAAAAGAATGTCGCTCTTGTAGGATGTTTGGAAAAGGGATATGCAGATATTAAGTTCATAGCAAGAAGCCCAGGTGGACATTCTAGTACACCTAAGAAAAACAATCCTTTTGAAAGAATTGCAAAGTTAATAACATATTGCTCAAAACATAGATTGTTCAAGAGAAAGGTTACTAAGACTTTTATGTTAACATTAAAAGGACTTGCAGATGCTGCAAAGAAACCATATAAAGGACTTCTAAAACAAACTTGGCTTCTAAAACCACTAATTAAGTGTGTTGGTCCAAAGATTAGTAACATGGTGGATGCTATGTTAAAAACAACAATGGTATTTACACAATCTAGTGGTTCAGCAGCACCAAATGTACTACCACAAGAAGCATATGTAATTGCAAACTTAAGACTTATGCCTTGGGATAAGAAGGAAGATGTTATTGCAAAACTTACAAAAATTGCAGCAAAGTTTGAATGTGAAGTTGAGGTTATTACAGCAAGAGATGCAAATCCAGAGGTGGATGCAACAACAGAACAATTCAAATTATATACAGATGCATTAAAAGAAATCTTTGAGCCAATGGCCATTGTTCCATATGTAATGACAGGTGGTACAGATTGTAGAGTTATGCAACAAATTTGTCCTAATGCATTTAGATGTGAACCTTGCTACTTTGACTTTAAGCAATTAAATGCAATGCATGCAGCAAATGAAAGTATAGATATAGATTCCCTTTGTGGTGGAGTTAAATTCTTTAAATACTTTATGCAAATTTATAAATAAAAAAGTAATAACTTTTAGGAGATAGAAAAATGAGTGTTATTTGGCACGATATCAACCCAGACAGAGTAAAACCAGATGATTTCATAGCAGTTATTGAAATTTCAAAAGGCAGCAAAAACAAATACGAATTAGACAAGGAAACTGGTTTAATTATTTTGGATAGAGTTTTATATACATCAACTCACTATCCAGCGAACTACGGATTTATTCCAAGAACTTATTCAGATGATAAGGACCCACTAGATGTTTTAGTTCTTTGTTCAGAACCAATTGAGTCTTTGGCATTAGTTCGTTGTTATCCAATTGGTGTTATGTTAATGCAAGATGGCGGAGATATGGACTACAAAGTTATTGCTATACCATTTAATGATCCAACATGGAATATATACAAAGATATAACTGAACTTCCTCCACATATCATGGATGAATTCTCACACTTCTTTAGAGTATATAAACAATTGGAAGGAAAAGTTACAGCTGTATTCAAAGTAAAGAATAGAGAATTTGCAGAACTTATTATTAGAGACAATATAGACGAATATAATAAGAGATTCAAAGATGGGAAACCTATAGATTATGTACAACCTGTTAAGTTTCCAAAAACAGATAAGAAATAAGCATTTTTATTTAGGATAAGAATATGGAAAAATTAGATTGTATAGTTATTGGTGGCGGTGTTGTAGGAGCATTAATCCTAGATGAATTAGCCAAAACCAACTTAAATGCTATACTACTTGAAAAAGAAAATGATGTTGCATCCGGAGCATCTAGAGCTAATAGTGGTATTGTCCACGCTGGCTATGACTGTGTTCCAGGTACAAACAAAGCAAAGTTTAATGTAGAAGGCAATGCATTAATGTGGAAACTTGTAGAAGAATTACATGTTCCTGCAAAGCAATGTGGATCTATAGTTGTTGCTCCAAAAGAAGGTTTAAAAGGAATCCAAGAACTCTATGACAAAGGAATTAAGAATGGAGTTAAGGTTGAGATTCTAGATAGAGAAAAAACCCTTAAAATTGAACCAAATATATCTAAAGATATAGAGTATTCATTATATGCACCAGAAGCTGGTATTGTTTCTCCATATAAACTTACCATCGCTGCAACAGACAGAGCCATTTTAAACGGCGCTAAAGTTGTTCTTGAGGCAAATGTCAATAAGCTCGCGTATGAAGGCGGAGAGTGGACTGTATGGTCTACAAATGGCATATACAAAGCAAAGTATGTTATTAACTGTGCTGGCGCAGGTGCTGCAAGAATAAATGATCTTGCTGGTGCTGCTCATTACGAGACAGAATTTAGACGTGGAGATTATTTTGTATTAGATAGTACAGAAGGAAAATCTGTTTCTACAGTTATATTTCCATTGCCAACAGAAAAAGGAAAAGGAATATTAGTTGCTCCAACTGCAGATGGTAATGTCATATATGGACCAACATCCATTGCAACAACAGAAGGAGACACTGCAACCACTTTAGATGGTTTTGCAGAGATTAAAAAGAATGTTGCTTTAACCTATGATAAACCTAACTTCAGAAAGATTATTAGAACTTATGCTGGTGTTAGAACCATAGTTGGTCATGATTTCATTGTAGAATATTCGGATAAGGTCCCATCTTTCATTCAAATACTTGGTATTTGTTCACCTGGATTATCTTCAGCTCCAGCAATTGCTAAGTATGTAATTAAACTCCTAGAAGAAAAAGAAGAAGTTAAATATAAAGACGAAATAGTCCAATTACCAAAGAAAAAGAAATTATTAGAATTAAAAGATGATGAAATCAATGCTTTAATTAAAGAGAATGAGGCATGGGGAAGAATCGTTTGTAGATGTGAAAAAGTAACAGAAGCAGAAATAGTACAAGCAATACATTCGCCACTTCCAGCAACTACAGTAGATGCAATTAAACGTAGAACAAGAGCTGGTATGGGAAGATGTCAAGGTGGATTCTGTGGTACAAGGGTTATAGAAATCCTTGCAAGAGAGACTGGAAAGGCTATTTCTGAGATAAAGAAAGATATGGGAGAGAGCCAAATAGCTATCTCTAGGATAAAGGAGGATTAACCATGAAGTATGATGTAGTAGTAATTGGTGGTGGTCCTGCAGGAATGGCAGCTGCACTTAAGGCAAAAGAAAATGGCGCATCTGTTGTTATTCTAGAAAGAGATGTAAGACTTGGTGGTATTCTTAACCAATGCATACATAATGGTTTTGGTCTTCATTATTTTGGAGAAGAATTAACCGGACCAGAGTATGCAAATAGATTCAAAGTAAAAGTTGAACAAACAGATATAAAAGTTATGCTTGAGTCTATGGTACTTGGCATAAGCGCAGACAAAGTGGTTACAGTGCTTAGTCCTAAGGAGGGGTTAGTACATATAGAAGCAAAGGCTATAGTACTTGCTATGGGCTGTAGAGAAAGAACAGCTGGGGCAATAACACTTCCAGGTTCAAGACCAGCAGGAATATATACAGCAGGTGCTGCACAAAAGATTTCCAATATGGATGGTTATCTAGTTGGAAAGAAAATAGTTATTCTTGGCAGTGGGGACATAGGGCTCATTATGGCAAGGAGAATGACTCTAGAAGGTGCTGAAGTTAAGTTGGTACTAGAATTGCAACCTTATTCAAGCGGATTGAAACGTAACATTGTACAATGTCTAAATGACTTTAATATCCCATTGCATTTTTCTCATACAATTACAAGAGTGGAAGGTATGCCTAGATTAACAGGATTATACTATGCTCCTGTAGATGAAAAGATGCAACCTATTCTTAGTGAAGAAAAGTATGTAGAATGTGATGCACTCCTTTTAAGTGTAGGACTTATTCCAGAAAATGATCTTCTAAACGGTATGGATGTAAAGATGAGCAATATTACATCTGGTGCTGTTGTAGATGAATATAGAATGACATCTATGGAAGGCTTATTTAGCTGTGGTAATGTTTTGCATGTTC
>CAMVBZ010000071.1 GCA_947165815.1 uncultured Clostridia bacterium | reverse complement strand
GTAACAAGAAGAATAACGATTCCACACCAGCAGCTAGCACCCCACTTATCAATACAGCCGGTGCAGATGATTTTATTAACTGGATGGGATTAGCAGCAACAAGAAATACTCTTATTGCAACATATGGTACAGCAGATTACGGCGAAACATTATTCACTTTAATCGCAGATGCTCCAACATATAGTGGCACTTTGGATTCATTGAAATACAGCACATCTAAGTATCCAAAGAACGAAGTTAGAATTTCAACAACAACTTCTGTTAATGACACAGGTTTATTAGGATTCTTAGGTCAAAAGTTTGAAGAACAAACTGGTTGGAAAATCTTAGTTTCATCTGCTGGAACAGGTAAAGCAATTCAAAATGCAAAAGATGGAAATGCAGACTTAATTTTGGTTCACTCCAAATCACAAGAAGAAGCATTTGTAGAAGCAGGTTATGCAAGAAAAGTTACAGGATACAATACTGAAAGAATTTCTTTCATGTACAACTTCTTTGTATTAGCAGGTCCTCATGCAGATCCAGCAGGTGTTAAAACTGCAGCAAGTATTGCAGCTGGATTCGAAGCTATTAAAACAACAGCAAGCCCATTCGTAAGCCGTGGAGACAACAGTGGTACACACACAAAGGAAATCAGCCTTTGGAAATTAGCAGGCGAAGAAGGAATCGGTTGGGATGCAACAACATCTACAGCAGTTTATCCTGCATCTTACACTTGGTATACTGCAGCTGCAGCTGGTATGACAGCTTCTCTACAATTAGCAAACGAGAAGAATGCATACATTCTTTCAGATAAAGGAACATATCTCAAGAACAAAAATGGCGCAACAGATGCTATTCCAAATCTTGAAATCGTATATGAGACAGATAATAATCTTAAGAACACATATACAATGATTGCTGTTAACCCAGATAAGTTTTAATTTATAATTAAATGTGGGCTAGTTTTTGGCAATCTTTAGGTGAAGCATTCACAATTATCGGTAGTGGTAATCCCCTTATGAATGAGGTGGTTGCCACTACTATGAAGATGGCAGTCACGAGCTCCATTATTTCTTTTTTAATTGGTGCTCCACTTGGATTACTTCTAGCCACATATAATTTCAAAGGGAAAAAAGTTTTAGTTATTATTTGCAGAACGTTAATGGGATTACCTCCCGTTGCGATTGGTATTTTAGTTTACCTCCTCTTTAGAGGAATAGGACCATTTGGACAATTAAGATTAATTTTTACTGTAACCGCAATGATTATTGCACAAGTCCTACTTATTACACCAGTTGTAGTTGGTATGGTTGAAACCAGTGCAGAATCTACAGGAAAAGCATTATTAGAAACTAGACGTGGAATTGGCTTAGGTTCTACAAGAACCTTCCTTCTTATGGCTAACGAGAATAAATACCAATTAATGGCCGCCTACCTATTTGCTTTTGCAAGAGCAACTGCTGAAGTAGGTGCAGTACAAATCGTTGGTGGTAATATCTTACATAAAACAATGGTCATGACTACCTATATTGCATTAAATTACAACACAGGTAATCTAGAATTTGCAGTTGCATTGGGCATAATTATTGTTGCAATAACTTTAGGATTTAATTTGGTTGGTGGTGTATTGCAAATAATTGGTACAAGGAAGAAAAAGAGATGAAGATAGTTGCAAAGAAAACATTTGATAGAAAGGTACTGGATGTAGATGTCCAATTGGAAGAACATAAGATCTATGCTTTAATTGGTGCCAATGGTTCAGGAAAGTCTACCCTACTTAAGGTTCTTTCTTCTGTGATTAATCCAGATACTGATTCTTCTATTGACATTCCATTTAAGAATGATGAGGTTTATTATATGCCTCAAATGCCATATACCTTTGACCTCTCTGTTTATAATAACATTAAACTTGGTATACCTTTAAAATACTCCACTGGAGAAAAAATTTATTGCAAATATAGAATAGATACTATGCTTAAAACAATTGATTTATATCAATTGAGAAAGGCAAATGCTCAAACTTTATCTGGTGGCGAAAGACAAAAAATGGCACTCATTAGAAGCCTAGTTGTTAGACATAACTTACTACTTTTAGATGAACCAACTTCTGCTATGGATATAAATGCCACACTAAAGGCAGAAGAACTTATTATAAAATATAAAGAAGAGTTTGATGGCACTATTATTATGGCAACTCATTCTATTAAACAGGCTCAGCGTTTAGCAGATGTCGTTTTATTCTTAGATAATGGTGAGATAAAAGAAATAGCCGATGCACAAACGTTCATCGACCATCCACAATCTGACGAGTTAAAAGACTTCTTACAGAAAATCTAATTACTTCCCTAATACTTTTACTTTTTTAACTGTTATAGCGTCCTTACGACACTTTGTGGCACAATAACCACACTTAATACATTTCTCTTCGTTGATGTTAAACTTCTCTTTAATCTTTCCTGTTATAGCACCAACTGGGCAACTTCTACTACATAACGAACAACCAATACAATTGTCATTAATAAAGATTTCTGCAACCTTTTCTTGATCTTTGTCACAAAGTACAGCACTTGTTATACAAGAACCATAACATTGTCCACATTGCTGACATTTTTCTGGATTGATTTCATAGTATTGTCCTTCTTCGTTTTGCGTAATAGCATCAAATGGACATACATATTTGCAATAACCACATTTTGCACAAAGTTGTTTATCAATTGTATACATAGTAATTCCCCTTTTCCTTGCTTAAATGTTAGCACCTAAATATTGATTAGTAAAGAGTCTATATTATGCTTTCCAAAGACTATGAAGATTACAATAAGCATAAACTGCTTCCACTTCATCACCATCACATAATCTGAAGCAAACTTGTGGTGCATCTCCTGGTTTTAATGATTTACGTTGGTTTCCAAACTTCGTTTGAATTGCAACCCATTCAATGTAATGTTCTGGGAGCATTGGGTGATCTACAGCACCGACTTTTACAACTACCTTCCCATCTTTAACTTCATATACTGGGACATGCTTTTCTAAAGATGCATCTGTTGTTCCTGGTATGATTTCTTTCATTGGTTCTCCACAACAAATGATAGGAACTCCTGTCTTTTTTACTACTGCTATTATTTGTCCACAATGGGCACAACGATAAAATTTCATTTCCATAATTTTTCTCCTTTTCAGTATTCTAACCGTTTATTTTCATCTTATCTCTTATAGATAAAGGTGTTTCATTTTTAAGATATGTATCCCAAACGTTTATTCTATCTTGCTCATCTAATTCCCTTATAATCTTTGCAGGGACTCCACCAACAAGTGTGTTTGGAGGCACATCTTTTGTTACAACTGCACCAGCTGCAACTATACTATTTTCTCCTATTGTAACACCACTACAAATAGTTGCTGAAGAACATATCCAACAACCCTTTTTAATTGTAATTGGTTCTCCATATTCTAAATCATGAAAGCCATCTGGATATTCTTTATTTACTCTTTCATCTACTAAAAAAGGATGCTTTGGTGTTGCAAGTGTTACGTTTGCACCAATCCAAACATTGTCTTCTAGTGTTATTGGAGCTATGTCTAAAAAGATTCCGTTATAATTTACAAAACAATCTTTACCAACATTTATATTCACACCATACTCACAATAAAAAGGTGAGAAAACAAAGAAATTCTTGCCTTTTGCAGATGGTATTAACTTTGTTAATGCTCTTTGCTTTGTGAACCATCTATAATAGGAAATCTTATTAAATCTCTGAGTTCTAGCCAATCCTAAAAGATGAGCCTTAAATATCTCATTTGAACCTGCATTATATAGCTTTCCAGCTTTCATTCTTTCAAATTCATTTATTCCGTTTGCCATACAATAATTCTACTCTATTTAACTATGCTATCGCAATATGCACAACGAATGAAGCCTTCCTTGTCTTTATATACAAGGTTATCTAGTTCTTGCTCTGTTCCTGTTATACAATGTGGATTAGCACATTTTTTATCTCCAACAAATGTATCCTTAATCTCTATGTTAATTGGCTCATTCTTCTCTTTGAGAAGTTTCATAATTAAAGCCATTCTCATATACTTTCCACATCTTGTTTCTTCAAAGTAGCAAGCTCTTGGATCTTTATCTACCTTAACAGATATTTCATTTACTCTTGGTAATGGGTGAAGAACTATCATATCTTTTTTAGCAAGCTCCATCTTTTCTGCCGTAAGAACATAACTGTCTTTTAATCTTTCATATTCATTTGCATCCAAGAATCTTTCTTTTTGAATTCTTGTCATATAAAGAATATCTAGTTGTGGTATAGCTTCTTCAAGAGATTGGATTTCTTCGTATGGAATATTTTTATTTTTAATAAACTCTTGCTTTTCGAATTCTGGAAGAGCTAACTCCTTTGGTGAAATCAATACGAATTTTATTCCAGAGTATCTAGACATACATGCAAGTAATGAGTGTACTGTTCTTCCATATTTAAGGTCTCCGCAAACACCAATTGTTAAGTTGTTTAATCTTCCCTTTTCTTTGTAGATTGTACAAATGTCTGCAAGAGTTTGTGTTGGATGATAATGTCCACCATCTCCAGCATTTATAACTGGGCAACGTGAATGGTCTATACCTACTTGTGCAGCACCTTCTTTTGGATGACGCATTGCAATAATATCTACATATCCAGAAACTACTTCAATTGTATCTGCACAACTCTCACCTTTTGCTGTTGAACTAGCGCTTGCGCTAGAGAATCCTAATACACTTCCACCTAATGAGAGCATTGCAGACTCAAAACTAAGTCTTGTTCTTGTAGATGGTTCAAAGAATAATGTTGCAAGTGTTTTGTGTGCACATTTATCTTGGTATTTTTCAGGATTAGCTTCTATGTCTAATGCTGTTTTGATGAGATCATCTAATTCCTCTGTTGTTAAATCTAGTATGTTAAGTAAATGTTTCATATTATCCCTTTATCCAACTTTCATCTTGTGGATTGTTTCTAAATGCTATTAACTTTGCTATATCTTCTTCTTTTATGTATTTTTCTTCAGCTGCAACTTGTGCAATGCAGTCAAAGTTTGTCAAACTAATGTTTTTAACATTAGCCTCCTTAAGTCTTTCTAAGCCCTTCTTCATTCCGTATGTGAAAATGCTAACGATTCCAAGAACCTCTGCTCCTGCGTCTCTTAGTGTGTTTACAACCTCAATAACACTTCCACCTGTAGAAATTAAGTCTTCAACTACAACTACCTTTTGTCCTTTTTCAAGTTTACCTTCTATTTGGTTTTGTCTGCCATGGTCTTTTGCTCCACTTCTAACATATCCCATAGGAAGATTCATAATGTGTGCAGTAATTGCTGCATGAGCAATGCCTGCAGTAGATGTTCCCATTAAAACTTCTGCCTCAGGATAGTTTTCTTCTATTACTTTAGCAATAGAAGTTTCTACATCTGTTCTAACTTTTGGTGCAGTAAGAGTTAATCTATTATCACAATAAACTGGACTCTTAATTCCACTTGCCCAAATGAATGGTTCTTCTGGACGGAAGAAAACTGCTTTAATTGATAATAAATCTTTTGCTATTAATCTTTCTATATCGTTCATATTAATTCTCCTTATCCTAAAAATTCTTTAACGCATCTTCTATATGCTGCAACAGGATCTTCAGCTTGTGTAATAGGTCTTCCTACAACGATGTAATCTGAACCTATCTTTCTTGCCTCTGAAGGTGTCATAACTCTCTTTTGGTCTCCCTTATCTCCATCTGCGAATCTTACACCAGGAGTTACAGTTACAAATTTATCTCCACAAATCTCATGTACTTTACCTGCTTCTAAAGGAGAACAAACAACACCGTCTAACCCTGCTTTTTTAGCATTTAGCGCATAATGCATTACTACTTTATCTATTGGTTGATTTATTAATAAATCATTTTCAAGAGCAACTTGATCTGTAGAAGTTAATTGTGTTACAGCAATAAGAATAGGTCTTGTACCATCTTCTCTAGTTAGTCCTTTAATTGCAGCCTCCATCATGGCAACTGTTCCACCTGCATGAACATTGGTCATATCTACATCTAATTTAGATAAAACTTTCATTGCTTTCATAACAGTTGTAGGAATATCATGAAGCTTTAAATCTAAGAAAATCTTTAAGCCACGTCTTTTAATCTCTTTTACAATTTCAGGACCTTCTGCATAATAAAGCTCCATACCAATTTTTACAAATGGTTTTTCCTCTTTAAATAAGTCTAGGAAATTGAATACTTCATCTTTTGTGCTGAAATCTAATGCAATAATTACATCTTTAGCCATTATGAGCACCTCCAATAATTTCTTTTAGGCTCTTAATACCATATTTATTCATACTATTTTCTAATCCCTCTATTATATCTTTACAAGCAAATGGATTAACAAGATTTGCAGCTCCAACTTGAACGGCTGTGGCACCGGCAAGCATCATTTCTATAACGTCATCTGAAGAGCTTACACCACCCATACCTATAATTGGAATATTAACTGCTTCATAAACTTGATAAACCATCCTTAAAGCCACTGGGAATATTGCTGGACCTGAGAAACCACCCATTTTATTGGCAACAACTGGCTTCTTTTTATTGAGATCTATTCTCATCCCAAGAATCGTATTAATTAAACTTAATCCGTCCGCTCCAGCGTCTTCACAAGATTTTGCTATAGCAACTACACCAGTTACATTAGGAGATAACTTAATATATACAGGTTTTGTTGTTACACTTTTAACTGCCTTTGTGACTTCAGCTGCATTCTTTGGATCTGTACCAAATGCCATACCACCATTGTGTACGTTAGGACAACTAATATTAACCTCAATTATGCCTATATTATCTTGTTTATCAAGTATTTCACAAGTTTGTTTATACTCATCTATTGAGAATCCACTTACGTTTGCTATTACTTTTTTATGGAAGTATTTCTTCATTTCTGGGAGTTCATATTTAACAACATGTTCTACTCCAGGGTTTTGAAGTCCTACAGAATTTATCATACCAGATGTACATTCAGCTATTCTTGGTGTTGGATTTCCAAAACGTTCATTTAATGTGGTTCCTTTAAATGAGAATGTACCTAATATGTTTATATCATAAAGATCTGCAAATTCCTTTCCAAATCCAAATGTTCCACTTGCTGGGATTACAGGGTTATCTAATTCCCATCCAGATAGTATTACTTTTGTATCTACCATATTATTTCCTCCTTCACAAGTACTGGACCATCTTTGCATATTCTCTTGTTGCCATACTTTGTTTTGCATGTACAACCCATACAAGCACCAAAACCACATCCCATTCTCTCTTCAAAACTCAATTGTCCTGATGTTGTTGTGTAATTATATACTGCTTTTAGCATTGGTTCTGGGCCACAAGTATAGAAATATGTGTAATTTATGCTCTTTAATGCATCTGTTACGAATCCCTTTATTCCATATTCTCCATTTACAGTTGTTACATAAACATTAACACCTAGTTTTTTGAATTCTTCTTCGTAGAAAATCTCATCTTTTGTGTTAAATCCTAATATAACACTTGGTTTTTTACCTTCTGCTAATAATTTTTTACAGAGATTGAATAATGGAGGAACTCCAACACCACCACCAATTAATACTGGTTCTTTGCCACTTAATTCGGTATCATATCCATTTCCTAAACCAACAAGGACATCTAAATCCCCTTTCTCCATTTTGGATAATTGCTCTGTGCCCTTTCCAACAAC
>CAMVBZ010000070.1 GCA_947165815.1 uncultured Clostridia bacterium | reverse complement strand
ATCTGGACATTCAAAGTATGACATATTCTCAACTATTCCTAAAATAGGAATATTCATCATCTTAGCCATATTTACAGCCTTCTCTACAACCATTGAAACAAGGTCTTGAGGTGATGTAACAACTACTACACCTTTTACTGGCAATTGTTGGAAAACTGTTAAAGGCACATCTCCAGTTCCTGGAGGCATGTCTATAATCATTGTGCCAACATTATTCCAAATAGCATCTGTCCAGAATTGTCCTACTGCGCCTGCTATAACTGGGCCTCTCCATAATACAGGATCTGTTTCATTTTCTAAAAGGTTGTTGATACTTAAAATTTGTAGACCCATTTTGGATTTAACTGGGTAAATATATGTACCATCTGTATCTGCTCTCTTACTTGCAATACCAAACATTTTTGGTATAGATGGTCCTGTTATATCTGCATCCATTATTGCAACGTTTTGTCCAAGTCTTTGGAAATTAACAGCTAATAAAGAAGAAACAAGGGATTTGCCTACGCCACCCTTTCCCGATATTACTGCTATTACATTGTCTACTTTGGATAATTCGTTTAGTTTGCTTTTTTGAATTTCGTTCTCACATTTTTGGGAACAAGTTGAACAATCATGTGTGCAACCGTCTGTGCTCATTGTTTGCCTCCAATTTATACTTTATTCTTTTTCTTTTTAATTACATTAACTATTAATGCACATCCACCAAGAATCATTAATGCTCCTATTGCAGCGCAAGCACCAATAACGCCAGCAATGGTATCACTTATTGCAGGGTTTTCAACACTTGGCTCTGATGCAGGTTGGCCTACTTCATATATTGCAAATTCACCATTAGGATCTACATTTAATGCTATCCTTCCGTATTGGTCTACTATATAGTCATTAGCTATTATTTCGCTTCCTTTTCTAGTAACAACTACAATTGTCTTGCCTTTATATTCTGGCATCTTGATTTCTGTAACATAATAATCTATATCTGGAACTCTTGCATTTCCGTTTTCGTAATATACTATTCTATATTCTCCCATCTTCTTTGCATCTGCTCTTTCATAGTTGAAGAAACCATCTAGTTTTTGCAAACTAAATGATACATTTAATGGGAAACCATTATCTTGATAGATGTTAACAGATTCGAATGGTGAGTTCTCTATTGTCAAAACTTTAACGTTTTCATAAACGTTATATAATGCATATGTACTACTATCTGGGAATTCAGTTGTTGGTGTAATTGTTGTTACAGAATACTTATCTGATACCATTGTGCCAACGATATAATATGTTCCTGGACCATCTATTTCTCTATCTAATGCCACAGAGAATGTGTATGAATCCTCATCTCCAGGAAGTACGTTTTGAGTGAATAGATTATATGTCAATTCCTTAACAGGCTCTCCAACAAAACTCCATTGATGATCTACTACAGCAACTAAGTTTCTCTTTTCAACAGTTACTTTTCTTGCAACATTGAATGCAGGATAATAATTGCCACTTCTTGGATATACATTGAAGAAAACATCATACACACCTGGAACTGGTTTCAATGTTTTGTCTTCTTCATTTGAAAATTCAAATGTGGCATTGGTGCTATACATTGATGAGATTTCTTGAAGTTCTTGCCCATATACAATGGATACCGGTGCCATTTCATCTACGATGGATTGTGGAATAGGTGCTTTAGTTACACTAAACTCTCCTTCCCATTGTCCGTAATATGTACCCTCATCAACTACAAAACAAGTAACCACAACTTTTATATCATAATTGTTTAAATCAAAACTTGGACCACCAAAAATAAATGTGAATGAATTGTCTTCATCTCTCTTGTTATCTTGGAAATCATGATATTCTGTATCATCTTTTGTTTTCCATAAATATTCAACTTGGAAATGGCTAACATCTCTAAAAGAGATAGTACCAGTAATACTCATATTAGAATCATAGGAGTAAACACTTGTAAGTACAGAATCTGTAATTGTTACCTCAATTGAATCTGTTGCAAAAGCAACATCTGGTTGAACTCCAAATAAAAAAACACAGACAAAAAAGAGAGCAAATATTATTGCTAAGCTTAGCAAATAAAATTTTTTAATATCTAACTTTTTATCCATAATGTCTTTCCCATCCGTGTCTGACTTGTATATATTATACAAATTATAATATATTTTTATTTGTGTTGCTAGTCTTAGAGCATCTTTTAAGAATATTTATTTTTTTAAAATCTTTTAATGTTTTTTTAATAATCACTAGTTATAATAAAGACATAAAATGAAATACAAACGAAGGAATTTATATGAGATTATTATTGGTTGAAGATGAAAAACAATTGAGTCGTGCTCTCGCAAAGATGTTAGAAAAAGAGGGCTATGAAGTTGATACAGTTTACGATGGTGAAGATGGTTACTATTATGGCCTTACAAAAGCATATGATCTAATCATTATGGATGTTATGATGCCAAAAATGAATGGCTTTGAGGCATTAAGTAAATTACGCGAGAAAAAGGTAGAAACTCCTATTTTAATGCTTACTGCATTGGCTGATGAACATGACAAAGTCGCAGGATTAGATTATGGTGCGGATGACTATGTTGCAAAACCATTCTCTTTTGATGAATTAGCGGCAAGAATACGTGCTCTTTTAAGAAGAAGAGGTAAATTGGTATCTGATAATAAACTAAAGTGTGGAAATGCAACACTAGATTTAACGTCATACACTCTTTCAACTGAAAAAGGGTCTTTAAAATTAACTGGAAAAGAATTCGAACTTGCAAGATATTTCTTTGAATACCCTAACTTTGTTGCCACAAAAGATGAACTAATAACCAAGGTTTGGGGACTAGATGGAGATTTTGAATCCAATAATCTTGAAGCATACATTTCTTTCCTTCGCAAAAAATTACAACATCTAGAAGCAAATATCAATATTGAAGCTGTACGTGGTGTGGGTTATAGAGTAGGCAAAGCAAATGGCTAAAAAAGGTAAAATCGAACAAAATAGAACTAACGCAGAAGTAATACAAGACTCTAGAATGGGTCTAACCCTCACTATAACAATTATTGCATGGGTATTCTTTGCAATAATTTTTGGTGTAATTATTGGGGCAGAAGCTATCTCAAATGCAAGAATGCAAAATGAGAATTTAAATACTGCTCTTAAGTTTAATACACCAGGAGGCTTTCCAGGACAAAAAGTATTTAATCCAAATGCAGAAAGATGTATTGTCCTTACAAAAGATAGCGAAGGAAATGTACAAGTAAACAACCTTCAATTAACAGTTTATTCTGAAGACATAAGAAATGACATAGTATATGCAGCTATAAATACCGAGAATGGTAGATTTAAAGTTGATTCTAACTATTTTATAGTTAAGAGTCAAAACTATAACAACGGATACACTACTTATGCCATTATGGATGTATCCCAAGATCGTTCTCAATTAATAGATACAGTATTAATTTGTGTAATTGTTCATAGTGTAACCATTATAATCATTGGTTTATTGGCTTTCTTCTTAACAAAACAGGCACTCAAACCTATTGCTCAATCATTTGAAAAACAAAGGGAATTAACAGCCAACGCATCTCACGAATTAAAGACACCACTAACAGTTATTTCCACCAACTTATCCGTTCTTAAATCCGAACCAGAAAGCACTGTGAAAGATAATGAAAAATGGATTGAATCTATAGATACACAAGTCACAAGAATGAACGAACTTATTAAGAGTATGCTTGAGTTGAGTAAGATGGATAGTACAAAACTACTTCACCTTCCTTTAGACTTCTCTAACATAACCGAAGGACAATGTTTAGACTACGAAGTTGTGTGTTTTGAAAAACAAATTCCTCTTGAATATAACGTTACACCAAACATTACTATCTTGGGAGACAAAGCATCTTTACAAAGATTGGTTCTAATTTTGTTAGATAATGCAACTAAGTATTGTACTGGAGAAGACAGAAAAATAACTCTCAATTTATCTTTAGATAAAAAGATGGTCCATTTAAGTGTTTTAAATACTGGAATTCCTATATCCGAAGAAAATTCAAAGAGGGTTTTCGATAGATTCTATAGAGCAGATGCATCTAGGACAAAAGAAACAGATGATAACAGCTTCGGTCTAGGTCTATCTATAGCACAATCTACAGTTCAAGATCACGGCGGAAAAATCTCTTGTCATGGCGTAGAAGGAATAGGAACACAATTTGATGTATATCTTCCTATCCCAACTAAAAAAGAATTACAAGAAGCTATGATTTCTCAAGAGGAAATTGAAACCAAGAAAAAAGAAAGAGAAGAAAAACGAGAAGAATATAACTCAAACGAGGCATAAAAAAAGGGGTCTAAAAACCCCTTTATTTATTTAGTTGCTATTAAATTAGTCATTCTTAATTGTTTCGATAAGAATAAGTGCTCTCTTTAAAGCAAGTTTAGAATTTACTTTAAATTGGAATGGAACCATTTCATAACAGTGTTTATGTCCTGTGCTATAATGTGGCATTGTTCCATCTGAGAAACGTGGATCGTTTACATCTAATTTAAGATTAATTCTAAGTGATGTTCCTAAAATTGTAATCTTAGCAATAATTTCACCATTTCTACGATATGTGTCGCATTGTTTTGAGATACGGCTCTTGATAACTGGTTTGCCCTTTACTGGTGTTAAGAGAGCTTCTTTCATAGCTGCATAACGTTCTTTTACGATATCGCTAGATAATGTATATTTTTCAACAAATGTTAAACTCTTTCTATTTGCCTTTTTTGCCATGACTTTGTCCATATCAAACTTCTTATTTGCATATGCAGCAAAGCTGCTCTTCTCTGCCATTAAACGTTCATAAGCATTTGCACATGGTGTTGCTTCATATTTGTTGCAGTAACCACAATAATCGTAGTGACCACACATATCCATATGACGAGTTTCAGAATCTAACCATTTTTGAATGTCCATCTTTTGTTGCAACTCTAAATTTGTAAGTTTCTTAGTCATTTTAAACCTTCTTAATATTTTAATAATCATCACTAATTTTCGTGTGTATAGGCAATTATATAATTAGTTTTTTTTATTGTAAAATCAAAATTGACAATTTTTAGAAAAATTAATTAGTTTATATTGTTAAAATGTTGAAAAATTAAACATGCGTACAATTTGCACACATTAGATTAATCTTTTTTTAAATTTTTGTGAAATGATGATTTTTTAGTATTCTAACCGAATCAATCTATTTCAATCTCTTCTGGAACGTGATTGGTATAAACTGAGAAATGCGTAAATCCAATTCTCTTTGCCATAGCACAAACTACATCAAAATCCTTTCCAATATCCATTCTATGACTATCTGAACCAAAGCTTATTCTTCTTCCACCTAGTTCATAATATCTTTGCAATATTTCTTCTGTTGGAAGAATTCCATGATGTGTATTGATTTCTAATGCCTTATCCTTCTCTATAATCTTTTTTAATATTGCATCTATAAGATCCTTAAAATCTGCGAGTCTTAAAGATTTATCTTTATATGGTGCGTTTCTAGTTACGTATCCGATATGTCCAACAATATCATATTGATATGGTGCATCCAAACTTGCCAATATCTTCTCTAGATAATGTATATATATCTTTTTCTTGGATTTGAATATAAATGGGTTTAAAAAATAAACATCATAGTGATCTACAAAGTGTACAGAGTTTATAACAACATCAAAAGGATATTTTTTAAATGTTTCTATATACGCCTCATTTGCTCCTGGATCGAATCCTGCTTCAATACCAAATCTAAACTTAATATCTCCAGCTTCTTTAGATGCATCTTTCCATTCTTCATAATATTTATCCAAATCAATATGATTCCATGCAACAGGTGTCTTGTTATAACTGCAAACCTTAAGGTCCAAATCTAAGTGATCTGTTGTTGCAAGATAATAAAACCCTTTATCCTTTGCGTTTTGAAGGATATCTTTTATGGCATCATGTCCATCTGGACTATTAATTGTGTGAACGTGTGCATCTACTATTTTCATTAGTTGTTCTCCAATATTGCTTTGATACGTCTTACACCTGCTGATGATGATTGCTCTTTAATTATCTTGAAGTGTCCGAGTTCAGATGTGTTCTTTGCATGTGGACCACCACATATCTCTTTAGAGATACCTACAGTATAAACTTTAACAACTTCACCATATTTGCTATCGAATACACCAACTGCTCCCTGTGCCTTTGCATCTGCTACAGACATTTCTTCTAAAATAACATCTTGGTTCTTCTTAATTTCTTCATTAACCAAATCTTCAACTGCTTGAATTTCTTCTGGAGTCATTGGACGTGGGAAGGAGAAGTCAAAACGTAGTCTTTCTGGTGTGATGTTGCTTCCTCTTTGCATAATTGTCTTATCATTAAGAACAATCTTTAATGCTGCATTGAGCAAGTGCGTTGCTGTATGTAATCTAGCAGTAACTTCACCAGTATCTGCAAGTCCGCCTTTAAACTTTTGCTCTGCACCAGCTTTAGATAATTCTTGGTGCTTTTTAAATGCTTCCTCATAGCCTTGAACATCTACATCAAATCCTGCTTCTTTTGCAAGTTCAATTGTCATTTCAAGTGGGAATCCAAATGTATCATAAAGTCTGAATGCTGTCTTACCAGGAATTGTTGTTGAAGGAATGTGTTTTACAACCTTTTCAAACTCATTTATTCCTTGTTCGATAGTCTTATCAAACTTCTCTTGTTCCATTCTTAATTCGTCTTCTATTCTTTGTGCATTGTCTCCAATGTTCTTGTAAATATCCTTGTACTTTTCAATATTAAGTTTAGCAAGTTCTATTAATGCGCTACCATCTATACCAAGAACTCTACAGTATCTAACGGCTCTACGAATCAATCTTCTTAAGACATATCCTTGGTCTACATTGCTTGGAGATAATGGCTTAATATCTCCTAATAAGAAAGTAGCTGTTCTGGTATGATCTGCGATGATTCTCATAGCCCTTGTATCGTCTTCATTTTCACCATATTTCTTGCCAGATAATTCTTCGAGTTTTTTGATTGAAAATGCCAAAAGGTCGGTTTCATATACCGATTTGTATCCATTAACTATGCATAGTGTTCTTTCAAGCCCCATTCCTGTATCCACGTTTTTACGTTCCATTGGGCTTAATTTTCCATCTGCATCTTTGAAATATTGCATAAATACATTGTTCCAAATTTCGAGGTATTTTCCGCATGAACATGCAGGTGAGCAATCATCACTACACTTATCTTTACCAGTGTCTATAAACATTTCTGTATCTGGTCCACAAGGTCCAGTTTGTCCAGCTGGTCCCCACCAGTTATTTTCTTTAGGAAGGAAGAATATTTGTTCATCTTTTAATCCTACAGATTTCCAAATTTCAGCACTCTCATTATCTCTTGGACATGTATCATCTCCAGCAAAAACACTAACATTTAATTTCGTTGTGTCTATGCCTAAGACCTTTGTTAAAAACTCATAAGAATATGAGATACTTTCTTTCTTAAAATATGCGCCTAAAGACCAGTTTCCAAGCATCTCAAAGAATGTGCAGTGAGACTCGTCTCCAACCTCATCTATATCTCCAGTTCTAACACAGATTTGTACGTCTGTTAATTTGTCTCCTGCTGGATGTTTTTCTCCAAGGAGATATGGTACTAATGGATGCATGCCAGCTGTTGTAAATAAAACAGTTGGATCATTTTCTGGTATTAAAGAAGCTGTTGGTATTAC
>CAMVBZ010000069.1 GCA_947165815.1 uncultured Clostridia bacterium | reverse complement strand
ATTGCATTTGCATATGCTAGAAAAAGTGCACAATCTGGTTTTCTAGATTCTAGTCATAAAGAGAAGAGAAACTACTTAAATGAGTTCTTGATAGGTGGTTTTGTTTTTCTTTTAACTGAATGGATTAATAAAGGATGCGTTGAAACACCAGAAGAAATGGGTGCAATTATACATGGTATTTTTGGAAAATATAAGATTTAGGATAGAAGTTTAAATAATTCCTTAATTTTATCATCATAAGAATAGATTTCTGATCCTTCATTAAACTTTTTATTATCTATTAATTTTTGTTTGTTTTTCTTAACAGCAAGCATTTGAACAGAATCTAATTTTATAATGCTATTTATAATATCATTCTTTGTAATGTCTAACTGTAAGAGAAGTGGAATTCCAATCTTTCTTGCTGTAATTTCAGGAGAGTCTGGATCTGAAATATATTCTAAGATTTTTTGGATTTTTTCAGCTGGTGTTGTAGATAATACTTTGTTTGTTAATAAATTGTATTTATTAGACAATGTAGAATCGTTTGTATCTTTATCTTCTGTATATTTCAATATTGGTATCAAGTTTACATCTAGTTTAGCTTCCTTGGCTTTATAATAAGTTTGAACAAGTATTTCGTTGTTGAGTCCAGTTAGCATATTAGATATATCTGCATTTTTGTTACTTTCTGTCTTATTTACCTTTAATACATTATTTCCAACTAAGAAAGAATCATTTCCTTCAGAAGATAATAAGTCTTCTGCCATATTTATATCTTCCATATCTTCAGATAATACGGGACATGCAAAATTAAATGTATTATTAGAACCAAATAGGTTAATAATTTTAAGTAGAGCAAGAGATAGTAAATCTTTCTTGCAAAGTGTAAAAAGTGAAGGAATAGCTAGTACTAAATCGGCACCACCATCTATAATGTCATTTTCTAAATCCACTTGGTTAGATATTAGAAAAGTGCCATCGTTTTTAATATTTTGGTTTAAAAGAACACACATTAAATCAGGTTTGCAAATACGTTTTGCTTGCTTGATCTCTTTAACGCAGTTTGCATCAAAATTATTGTATTCTCCTATTATAAAACAAATATTCATATACTATCCTTATTATTTGTTGCATTTACTTTTTGCACTCATTATAATTAGTACAATTATAACATTTTTATAATATTACACAATATTAGAAGGAGAAATCAAATGTCTTTTGTTGATAATTTATTAAGTAGAGCAGCAAAATACGGTAAAACAATCATGTTGGCAGAGGGTGACGACAAAAGAGTCGCAAAGGCTGCTGAAATTTTAACCGCAAAGAAAGTATGTAAAGTTGTATTAGTAGGAAATGAACAAGCAATCAAAGCAAAGTTCCCAGAAATTAATCTCGCTGGTGTTGCTTTTGATGATCCAGAAACAAGTGCTAACACAGCAAAATATGCATCTCTTTTATTCGAACTTAGAAAAGCAAAGGGTATGACAGAAGAACAAGCTTTAACAATGGTTAAAACAAATAGAATGTTCTATGCAGCATGTGCTCTTAAGTCCGGAGATGTAGATGGTGTAGTTGGTGGTGCAGTTTATTCATCAGCTGATGTATCTAGAGCAGCATTCATGGTAGTAAAACCAGCTCCTGGAATCTCATCTGTTTCAAGTTGTTTCATTATGGTTCCACCTGCAGAGTTTAAATATGGCGATCATCCATATATTTTCTCAGACTGTGCAGTTATTCCATATCCAACAGCAGAACAACTCTCAGATATCGTTGTAGCAGCTGCAGATTCATGCAAGAAGATTCTTGAAATTGAACCAAAGGTTGCAATGCTTTCATTCTCAACAAAAGGAAGTGCAAAACACGAATCTACAGAAAAGGTTATTGCAGGTTACAATCTTGTTAAAGCAAATCACCCAGAAATCGATGTAGATGGTGAATTACAATTAGATGCATCTATAGTAGAAGTTGTTGGAAAGCAAAAAGCTCCAGAAAGCAAAGTTGCTGGAAACGCTAATACATTAGTATTCCCAAATTTGGATGCAGGTAATATCGGTTATAAACTTGCACAACGTTTTGGAAACTGTATGGCAATTGGACCAATCATGCAAGGTTTGGCATTACCACTTAATGACTTATCTCGTGGTTGTGTTGCAGAAGATATCGTTGCTGTTGCAGCTATTTCAGTATTACAAGGAATTAAATAATATTTATACAAAGTATAAAAGTAGGAGAAAATAATGAAAATATTTGTCGTTAATGCAGGAAGTTCATCATTAAAATATCAAGTAATGGATATGGATAATGAGACAATGCTTGTTAAAGGAAATGTAGAAAGAATTGGTATTGCTGGATCTTTCATTAAACAAAAGAGACCAGATGGTGTAACCTATGAAGTTCAAAAAGATTTAGAGAACCATTCACAAGCTTTACAAATGGTCTTTGATGCTATCACAGATGAAAAATGTGGTGTTATCAAATCATTAGATGAAATTGGTGCAGTTGGTCATAGAGTACTTCATGGTGCAGAAGATTTTACAGAATCTGTTATTGTTACAGATGAAGTATTAAAGATTTGTGATAAGAACACAGAATTCGGACCACTTCATATGCCAGCAAACGTTGGTTGTATTAGAGCATGTATTGCATTAATGCCAAATACTCCTCAAGTTGCAGTATTTGATACAACTTTCCATTCCACAATGGCTAAAAAAGCATATTTATATGCTATCCCATATGATCTTTACACAAATTATAAGATTCGTAAGTATGGTTTCCATGGCACATCTCATAACTTTATTTCACACGAAGCAATGAAATATCTAGGGAATGACAAGGCAAAGATTATAACATGTCACCTTGGAAATGGTGCTTCCATTGCTGCAGTAGATGCTGGAGTATGTAGAGATACATCTATGGGCTTCACACCTTTGGAAGGATTAGTAATGGGAACAAGATCTGGTAATATAGATCCAGCTGCTGTTGAGTTTGCAAGAAAGAAACTTGGACTTAAAGCAGAAGAAGTTGTTAATTTCTTAAATAAAAAATGTGGTGTATTAGGTATCACAGGAAAAACATCAGACTTCAGAGATTTAGCAGAAATGATAGATGCTGGAGATGAACAAGCAAAGCTTGCTTTAGATATGTTTGCATGGAGAATTCGTGAATACATCGGTGCATATTCAGTAGCGCTTGGTGGCGTAGATGCAATCGTATTTGCTGGTGGTATCGGTGAAAACAATGCAGCTGCAAGAGAACTTGTCTTAGAAGGATGCGAAGTATTCGGTGCTAAGATAGACAAAGAAAAGAACAAAGTTGCATCCACAGGAAATATTGAAGATGTAACAGCAAAAGATAGTAAAGTTAGAATATTAATCATTCCTACAAACGA
This sequence comes from uncultured Clostridia bacterium, assembly GCA_947165815.1. Taxonomy (GTDB): domain Bacteria; phylum Bacillota; class Clostridia; order Christensenellales; family CAG-917; genus RGIG8124. The sequence continues at coordinate 4,391 of CAMVBZ010000069.1, read as the reverse complement.
AGAATTGATGATTGCAAGAGATACTTTAAGATTAGTTTCACAAAACTAGTTTTATCGTTTGACATTAATATAATATTTTAATAAAATACTATCGCAATTAAAAAAGATATACGCAAATCGGAGGATATAGATATGGCAGTCCCAAAGAGAAAAACTTCAAAGAGTAGAACAAATTCACGTTTCGCAAATTGGAAGACAAAGAAAGTTAACTTAGTAGAGTGTCCACAATGTCATGCACTCATTAAGCAACACACAGCTTGTCCAAAATGTGGATATTACAATGGCGTTCAAGTTTACGAGCCAAAGAAAGAAAAAGCAGACAAAGAATAAGATAAAGCTGAGAGACTTTAAAAAGGTCTCTCTTTTATTATATTGGTTATGACGAAAATTATAGTTGATGTTTACGGTGGAGATTACGCACCAAAAGAAATATTAGACGGATGTGTTGCAGCACTTCAAGAAGAAAGTGACCTATCTTTAGTATTATTTGGAAAAGAAAATGAGATTAAAGATTATTTTAATTCATTAAATGATTCAAAAATTAATGAAAAAATAGAGATAGTAGATGCACCAGAAGTTATATCTAATGAAGAAGCCCCTACAGAAGCAGTTAGAAGAAGACCAGACAGTTCTTTAGTAAAGTCTATGAGAAGACTTAAAGAAGATGATACATGTGAAGGTTTTATTTCAGCTGGATCAACTGGTGCTGTTTTAGTTGGAGCAACACTTATTGCAGGAAGAATTCGTGGTATTAATAGACCAGCACTTGCTCCATTATTACCAACAATTACAGGAAAACAAGTTATTTTAATAGACTGTGGTGCAAATATTGAGTGTAAAGACATAAACTTATTACAATTTGCACAAATGGGAAAAGCTTATGCACTTTGTAATGGTGTTGAAAATCCAAGAATAGGATTACTATCAAATGGCGCTGAAGATCATAAGGGAACAACACTTAACCAAGAAGCATTCAAGTTATTAAAAGAAGATAAGAACCTTAATTTCATTGGAAACTGTGAGGCAAGAGATATTTTATCTGGCAATTATGATGTAGTAGTTTCTGATGGTTTTAATGGAAATATTGCTTTAAAGAGCGCTGAAGGTACGGCAAATGCAGTATTTTCCTTATTAAAAGAAGGAATAATGAATGGTGGCCTAAGAGCAAAACTTGGTTACTTAATGTTAAAACCTGTATTTAAAGAATTAAAACATAAAGTAGACTATAATGAAAATGGAGGGGCTTGTTTCCTCGGTGTAAACAAAGTTATTGTTAAAGCACATGGTGCAAGTAAAGCAAAGTCCATTAAAGCAGCCTTGTTACAATGCTCTAAATTGATTAAGAGCGATGTTGTAGGCAAGATTAAAGAAGGAATCAGCGTAGAAGAATAATGGATATAGAGAGAATTGAGAAGGCTATAGGGTATACATTTAAGGATAAGAACCTAATTATTAGGGCTTTTACACATAAATCATATAATACCAATCCACAATGCAACTATGAATCTCTTGAATTTTTAGGAGATGCAGTTATTGAATTGATAGTTTCTGAAAAACTCTTTTCTCTCAATCCAAACTTATCTGAAGGTAAACTAACAACACAAAGGGCTGCACTTGTTATGAAGAAAACTCTTGCAGATGCAACAGACAAACTTGATATAGAGGATGAGATGTTGTTTGGCAAGGATGCAATTAATGCAAATATTATTAGTGATGACAAAAGAAAATGTGACCTATTTGAATCCATTACAGCAGCCATTTATTTAGATAGTAATTCCTTAACAAAAGCAAGAAAATTCGTACTTACAAATTTGGGCAATAAAATACCAAATATATCAACAATTACGTATTCTAACCAGGCGAATTACAAATCTGAGATTAATAGAATGTATCCAGGACCACAGAATGTTGTGGAATACAAATTGAAGGAAGAGAAGATTCTAAAAGACAATTCTCATTTATTTATAGTTGATCTTTATATCAACAACAAATTAGTTGCAACAGGAGATGGTAAAACCATTAAATCTGCCCAAGGAAATGCAGCTAAAAACTTATTAAAAAAGTAATTATTTTCTAACAAATTTCTATATTTAATGTTTCATGAAACATAAAAATAATTAGTTGTATTATTGTAAAACATTTGTTATAATTTTAATAAATTATATTATTTCAAGGAACTTTAGTTATGAATCTAGAAAAAATCGAATTCCATGGTTTTAAGTCATTTGCAGACAAAACAGAGATTGAATTTACAGATAATGTTACTGCTATTATCGGACCAAATGGTAAAGGAAAGTCTAATATTGCAGATGCAGTTAGATGGACTCTTGGTGAACAATCTTATAAATCATTAAGAGGTAAAGGTGGTATGTCAGACGTTATCTTCTCTGGCTGTGAAACTAGAAAAAGTCTATCATATTGTGACGTTTCATTACATTTTAATAATGAAGGACAAAAAATATTTCCTAAAGTTAGCTTCGATAAAGTTGTAATTACAAGAAAATTAGATAAATCTGGTTTATCTGAATATTTGATAAACAACAATAGGGTAAGACTTAAAGATGTTATCAATATGTTGCATGATACAGGTATTGCAAAGGAAGGTTATTCTATTATTGGTCAAGGAAGAATTGATGAAATAATGAATGACAAACCAGAAGATCGAAGAAAAATCTTTGAAGAAGCTGCCGGAATAGGTGGTTTCCGTGCAAGAAAGAATGAGGCAGAAAGGGATCTTGAAAAAACTGCAGCAAATTTACAAACACAAAATGAGGTTATTGCTGAAATAGAGAAACAACTAAATCCTTTAAGAAAACAAGCAGAAAATGCTAAGATTTATTTTGCTTTAAAAGACCAATTAAAGAACGAAGAAGTAAACCAATACATATATATGTATGATAATAACAATTCTATGAAGGATAGAATTAAAGCAAGAATAGATAAGATAGAATTAGACCTAAAGGATGCTCAAGACAAGTATTCTGCCATTTTCACAGAAGGACAAGATTTATTTAATGAAAATAGATTAATGGACGTTTCTTTCACAGATACAACAAACGAGTTAACCAACTTAAAAGTTGATGCTGCTCATTTAGAGGGTGATATTAAACTTATCCAAGAAAGATTAGCAAACTTGCAAGAAACAAAACAAAGATTAGATCAAGAATCTTTTGAAAATAGAGAAGCAAGTGTAAAAAATGCTAAAGAAACAGAAGAAACAAAGGCAGAAAGAGATAGAGTTGCAAAAGAATATGATGCTTTGAAAGAAGACTTTGATGTTGCAAACAATTTATTAACTGCATTAAATGCAACTTTAGAAGGTTCAGAGAATGCTCTTCAAGGATCTAACGAAGCATACATTTCTTCTCTAGAAGAATTAGGACAATTACAAAACAATTTGGTTATGTATAAATCCCAAAATGCAGCAAATGAATCAAGACGTAAATCATTATTAGATATTGTTAAAGAACAAAAAGCTGAATTATCTGCAATTGATACAGATTATGCTATTGCAAACTCAAATTACAATAATGCAATTCAAAAGAATAATGAAAAATTAAGTGAGAAACTTGAGGCAGATAAAGATAAACAAGATGCAACAGATTCTATTGCTGAAATAGACGATACTATTAGCAAATTAAAGTCCAATGTAAATACATTTGCTATGCAAAAACAATTCTTCCAACAAGCAAAAGAAGGATATTCTGGATATAGTGATAGTGTTAGAAGATTGATGAATGATGCAAAGTTAGACATTTCCATTTCAGATAGAATCATGGGTGTACTTGCTGAGGTTATGGAAGTCCCAGAAAAATATGCCAATGCGATAGAGTATGCCTTAGGTACAAATTTACAAACTATTCTTGTAAAGAATACAAATGATGCAAATGAATTAATAGATTATCTCAAACGTAAGCAATACGGAAGAGTAACATTTAGACCTTTGACAAGCTGTGCAGAAAAGACATTAGTTGGTCCAGATAAACTTGTTTTAAATGAACCTGGTGTTATTGGTATTGCTTCCGAATTGATAAACTGCGAAAACAAATTTAGACCATTTATTAGCTCTTATTTAGGAACAACTGTTGTCGTAGACACAGTTTATACAGCAGCATCTATTCAAAGAAAATATAACTTCAATTTCAAGATTGTTACATTAGATGGTGATATCTATGCTCGTTCTGGTGATATTACTGGTGGTTCTACAAAAGGGACTGCAGGCTTATTATCTTTAGACCAAAAGATTAATGATGCAGAGCAGAAACTTCAATCCGCACAAAAGAACTTAACACAAATGGAACAATTAAGAGTTTCTAGAAGTCAAGAAATTAGTGATTTAACTCATAAAATAGATGAACTCACAATTGAGATTGGTGAATTAAGAGTTTCTA
>CAMVBZ010000068.1 GCA_947165815.1 uncultured Clostridia bacterium | reverse complement strand
AAAACCTCCAAAGCTTTTACTTTTTCAAGTGTCCACCTTGGAGGTATCATATCAAAATCCTCCTATATTTATATTATGTTATATAAGATTAAGGCAATAAGTAATATAAGAGATAAATATCATTTCTTCCTATATCATTCATATCCTTATTCATATGAGATGGATGATAAATGGTGTATTGTGAGAAGTTCTTTCCATTTGGATCATGATAAATCAATATATTATTCATTGTTTCTTGTATCTTATGTTCTAATGCTAGATCACTATCTACTCCAGTTATAGCAACCTCAATTTCAATAGCGTACTTATGGTTTGCACCAACCTTTGCTAGGTAATATTCCAAAACTGCTGCCAATTCTACATTTGATGTAACCTTTAATGGGCCAGACTTACTATTTCTTTCTACTATTGTGCACTTGTAGTAATCAAATGTTCCATTTGCAACTGGCAAATCTGTTCTAGTTGCCGTATGTGTATTACTAATATCTGAATCTTTAATTAAGAAATATGAATAAGATAAGTTTTCTGTAACTTGTCCATTGAAAGATATCGTTCTATCTCCCCATGTTGTATCTACTGCAAACCATTCTTTAATGCCGTCATACTCCCCTGATTCATCTGGAGTATCTATTAATACCCTATTCCATGCGTGTCCAGAAGTACTTCCACCTCTTGGTTGTTTTGCTTGGCCAGATATTCTTAATGATGTAATACCTTCCATACCACAAAGAAGTGAGAATGCCTTTGCTTTTCCATCACAAACTGCTTTCTTGTTATTGAATACACCCTCTAGGTAGTAGCCATCATAATTCAAGCCACCATCCATATCGAATAAAACTGTATCATACTTAACTTCAGTTACTATCCAATCATAGATTGCAAGAACCTTTTCATAATCTGTCATTTCGTCATCACAGATATCCTTAAGAACATCTTTTGCTTTATTATATAAAGTAGTTATTTTTGGATTTGAAATTATTGGTTTATAGAAATTAGATAATGCTCTAAATAATTGGTTACTATTAGAAACTTCCATTGTTTTTGTAAATGAATCACAAGGCAATGTTTCTCTTGGTGTTGTGGATGTAGAATAATGGGTATCCATTAAATTTTGTACAGAAGTATCTGCTTCTGTTGTTTGTGTTGGTTCACCAAATACGCAAGAATTGGGGCCATCTCCCTTCAAACTAAAACTATTTGTCGAATAAGAATAACCTATTTGTCCCGCTTCATCAATCATAGCAACAACCTGTTGCATATTGCTTTGGAAAGCAGTATTATTAATTTCATTTCCATTTTTAACACTTGGATCAGCATAATATACATCTTGCTCAGTTACGTTTCTATTTGCAAATAAATAATTTACAAATGCCAGCATGTCCAATTTGTCTGTAATATAGTGGTTGCAAACATTACCATCCCATTCAAATGTGTTCTTTAATGTATTTTGTACTTGATCATAATCTGTACTTGTTATAGCAACTACGTTGAATGTATGACTTGAAACATTTTGAATTGTACAAGTTACTATATTTTCACCATATGTTGGATTAAATGTAAGTACTCTGCCATGTTCTAAAGCTGTAATTGGTCCGTCTTTTGTACGGATACTCCATGTCACTTCTGCGTCTGTATTTGTTCCTATCGCTGGTGTAACAACTGCGGAAAGAGTTACTGGTTTATATGGAGATGAACCCTTTTGGATTACTTGGTTTTGAGTAGTTGCTAGTGGTTCTGTGTCGGTACCATTAGTAAACTCAATCTCTACTTCCTTAATTTCTAAGTATTGTATTACAAGTACGACTTTAAAGGATTTTGTAACCGATTCTTCGCCTTGTGTAAGGGTTATGCTAATAGTTGTTTCATCATCCCATCCATCTTCAGGAGTGAATGAATAAGTAGCCGTTGTACTAACTTCCGTTCCACCTTTCTTCCAAGAGAAAGTTACAGGTGTTTCTGGATCTATTTCATCTGAATTGTATTGGACTTCTAAATTAACTGTCTTGTAATCGAATCTAGACATTTGAAGAACATCATTATAAATCTTCACATTGGATTGAATATTCTCAATACTTAATGGAGCATATTTTATCTTGAAAGAAACTGTATTGGATGATTCTATTCCATTAATAGTTAATGTTACTTTATATGTTGCTTCAAAATCTAGAGACTCTGTTGGAACTGAATAAGTAAAGACTTTAGATGTTGCGGTATCTATAACCTCATTGCCTTTATACAATTTCCATTCCTTGCCTATATTGACATTAGCATTCTTATTCCAATTTGCAGTTAATACTACATCATCTCCAATATATGCGTAATATGTGTTACCTTCTTTTGTTAATCCGCTTGTTATATCTATGGACACCTCACTAACTTCTACAGCTTTTGGTTTTAATAAACCGCAAGCAGAAAATGATGCCATTACTAGTGCAATGAGCATTACAACAAGCAATAATTTAATGTGTTTCTTTCCCATAATTACTCCTTAATATATAAAGATTATCACTTTTTATGCGAATAAAGTCAAATTTTGACTTTACAACACTCCTCCCTTCGTTGCAAAAAAGTACTCTATTTGTTAGAATATCCAAAGGTGAATTATATGGAAGATAAAAACGTTGCAAATTTCTATTTAGAAAATCCAATTAGCAAAGAAGAAGCACTAAATATGCTTCCAATGTCTCTTGCTTTTATAGGAGATAGTGTACAAACACTATATGTTAGAACCAGAGTAACCATTGGTTCAAATGTAAAGACTGGATTATTGCACAAAGAAGTAACGGATGTTGTTAAAGCAGTTAGCCAAGCAGATGCTGTTGAAAAATTACTTCCTAAATTCAACGAAGAAGAAGCAGATATTTTTAGAAGAGCAAGAAATTGCAAAATACAAACATCTGCAAAACATGCAGAGATAGCGCAATATAGATATGCAAGTGGTTTTGAAGCAGTACTTGGATATTTGTTTGTAACAGGCCAAAAAGAAAGACTAGCAGAAGTTTTAGATTTTTCTTTTGAAATTGAATCCAATAAATAAGAGGTATATATGGTAATATATGGGAGAAATCCAGTAAAGGAAGCTTTAAGATCTGGACAAACGGTTGAAAAGGTATTTATACAAAAAGGATTAAAAGATCCAGGACTTGCCAATATATACAAGTATATGAAGGACAAGCAACTAGTTGTTACCTATGTAGAGAAAGCAAAGTTAGATAAGATGTGTGAGAAAGGCAACCACCAAGGAGTTGCTGCAACAGTTACAGACTTTGAATACTCTTCCGTTGAGGATATAGAAAACCTTGCAAAAGAAAGAAACGAAGATTTAATAGTTCTTATATTGGATGGAATAAATGACCCACACAATCTAGGTGCTATTATAAGAAGTGCAGAATGTTTTGGTGTTCATGGAATCATTATTCCAAAGCATAGAAGTGTTACTGTAAACGACACTGTAGTAAAAGTAGCATGTGGTGCAACAGAGCACATGATGGTTGCAAAAGTAACAAATCTAAATGATGCAATAAGAACACTTAAAGAGCACAATGTATGGGTTTATGCAACAGATTTCGATGGAAAAACTCCTTCTTCTGTCAACTTAAAAGGAAATGTTGCATTTGTTATTGGATCTGAAGGAGATGGCATCTCAAAGCTTACAAAAGAGCTTTGTGACGAAACCCTGACTATACCACAGTATGGTGAAATCAATTCACTTAATGCATCCGTGGCAACAGGAATAATATTATATGAGGCGATAAGACAAAGAAGATGAAGAGACCAGGAGCATGTTATACTAGGAAAAATCTAAACGACCAAGATGTATTAGATCTTATAGCAGAACTTCGAACAAAAGAAGTAGACAGTAAAGAACATATTGATATTAGGAATAAACTAATTGGTATGTTTGATAAATTGTTTGAAAATGAATCAAAGAATTCAACCCATGCTTATTTACTCCCATCTGATTTAAGAGAAGTTAAGCTATTTGCTTTTGATAAGGCCATACAAACATATGATGCTAATAGCAAGTTTAAATTTTCTACTTATTTTTCAGCATGTGAAAGATATGCCCTTTTTGATAGATTAAGAGGTGTTAAAAAAATTGCTGATGCAGAAATTAGTGATGTTCAGGCAACTGGAGAAGATGGAGAGGAAGTATCTATCTTTGATATGATACAATCCGAAACGGAAGGTATAGATTCTGTTATTGATGATGAATTATTATATGGTCTTGTTATAAAAACAATGGAGCAAATGTTTACTCCATTAGAAATGGAAATCATACATGATCACTTTGATAATATATCAGTTTCCAAATTGGCTGAAACTTACAAATTAACAACGAATGAAATAAACCAAATTCTACGAAAATTTAGAAATAGCTTAGATAAAATACGAAAGAGATTCGAAAAATAACTATTTATCATCTTTAGGGGGCTCGTATTTGTAGCCCCTTAATTGACTCTCAAAATTTGCTTTTACAGCTTGAATATATTTTTGTCTTAATATCTTTTGCTCCACAAGTTCATCATTTGTTAGGCCTTCTGGAGTTTTTGATTTTTTATATAGTTCATTTATTCTTTTAATTTCTTCTTGTGTAATAGACATATTATGTTCTCCAATCTATTGGTGTCATACCATTTGCTTGTAAAAAATCATTTGTTTTAGAAAAATGTTTGCATCCAAAGAAGCCATTATATGCAGACAATGGAGATGGATGGGCACACTCTAATACCAAATTCTTAGATGTATCTATTAATTCCTTCTTACGTCTTGCAGGAGAGCCCCAGAGCAAGAATACAACTGGCGTAGACTTATCACTCAACTTCTTAATAATAGAGTCTGTAAGCACTTCCCAACCCTTCCCTGTATGAGACTGTGGTTCATGTGCTCTAACACTCATTACTGTGTTCAATAATAATACACCTTGTTTTGCCCAGTTTACTAGGTATGGAGATGTGTTTTGAATACCCACGTCATCGTTGATTTCTTTGAAAATGTTAATTAAAGACTTTGGTGCCGGAACGCCCTCTTTTACAGAGAAACAAAGACCATGAGCTTGACCAGGATTATAGTATGGATCTTGTCCCAATATAACTACTTTTGTATCTTCGTATGAGGTATATTTCAAAGCATTAAATAAATCGTGCATATCTGGATAAACAGTATACTTCTTATACTCTTCTATAAGAAATTGCCTTAAAGATAAATAGCTTTCACTATTAAAATCTTCCTTCAATATTTCATCCCAATCATTTCCAATGTGTACCATAATTATTTCCTTTGTTTATAGTTCAGTTCCATTTTCCAAAATATCAACATACTTTTCAAATTTATAAACAACATTTCTTTGTTTGTTGCTCGTTGGAACAACTATCCCCAATTTTACCAATTCTGCAATAATCTTAGAAACTGTTGGTTTTGTTAATTTAAACTCTTCAAGTATATCTTTACTATTAAAGAATGGATGTCTAAATAAATAGTCAACTACATTAACGTATGTGTTTTTATTTTTGTATGTCAGTTTATTAATACTGTTAAAAACAATATCTTTTATCTTATTGATTTTATTAATTGTATCAATTGCATCTAATGATATTTCTATGATTCCTTTTAGGAAAAATTTTATCCACTCTTCATATTTCCCTTTAAATCTAACATCCATTAAAAGTGAGTAGTATTCCATTCTGTTCTGTTTAAAGAACAAACTTAAATACAATAATGGATATTGTAGATATTTTGTATACTTTAACCAAAGAGTAATTAATAATCTTCCTAATCTTCCATTTCCATCCAAGAATGGATGTATAGTTTCGAATTGATAATGAATCAAAGCTATTTTAATTAATGAAGATAAGTTGTCTGCATCATTCATATATAATTCAAGATCATTTAAAGCCTCTTGCATTAAATCAACCGTTGGTGGAACGAATGTTGCATTAGAAAGAGTACATCCCATTGGCCCTATCCAGTTTTGAGAATGTCTTAATTCCCCTGGATTTTTATTTTCTCCTCTAACACCCTTCAACAACTCTTTATGAATTTCTTTAAGATATCTTATTGAGATAGGTAACTTATCCATAAGTTCAATCCCATAATTTAAAGAGTGAACATAATTGACTATTTCTTCTATATCCTTTCTTTTCTCAGAACTTTGTTTTTGAAGCACATCCGAAAGTGAGGCTTGCGTACCTTCGATTTGTGAGGAAACCACTGCTTCTTTTTCAACATACATAGCAATAAATAAATCTCTATCTGGCAATGTTGTTGCCATACCATCAAGAATTCCTAACAAACGATTAGCATTAGACAATAGATCGATTAATTCATCGTCAATCTTTATTTCAACTTCACGTAAAGACTTTGGCACAAAACAATCATAATCGCTTTGCACATGACGTAATTCTCCTGCTCTATTAGAATATAATTTCATTTTGCACTCCTTTTACTTATATACATTATATCTATAAATAAGTAAATTTTCAAGCATTTTCCTTTACTTAATTGCATAAACTATATTTTTTAGTTAAGTTTAATCTTATTTCTTTTACTTATTTTGTTTTTGTAAATCAACAAGTAAATGTTGAAGGCAACAAAAAAGAGACCCTTTTCAAGGTCTCAATTTGCAATAACTATTTTGTTAATTATTTAGTTCTGTATGGTAATAAAGCCATAACACGAGCTTTCTTAACTGCTGTAGAAAGTCCTCTTTGGTGCTTAGCACAAACACCTGTCATACGGCGTGGGTTAATCTTGCCTTTTTCTGTGATGCACTTTCTTAATCTTGCTACATCTTTGTAATCGATTTCATCGATCTTATCTTGACAGAAAATACAGACTTTCTTTCTTGATACTCTACCTTTATTATATGGTCTAGGTGCGCTAGTTTTTTCGACTAAACCTTCTTTTACTTCTTCTTCCATTTTATTTCTCCAATATTAATTCGCTTAGTGCGTTGTCATTAGAATGGGATGTCTTCGTCTGTTACTGGATCGAGTGAATCAGAAAAATCTGCATCGTCAGCAATAACGTCTTCACCATCTTCATTCTTTGTTGTAAGGAACTGAACTTCATCAGCAACGATTTCTGTGACATAGCGGCGTTCTCCGTTTGCATCGTATGTACGTGTTTGGATACTTCCACTAATAGCTGCCTTTGAACCTTTCTTTAAGAACTTTGCACAATTTTCAGCTTGTGCTCTCCAGACTGTGATTGGGAGGAAATCTGTTTCGTGTTTTCCATCCTTGGAATAATTTCTAGTGATGGCAAGTGTGAACTTGCAAAGTGCTGTTCCGTTTTGTTGTGTCTTTGTTAACTCAGGATCTTTTGTTAAATTTCCAATTAAAAAAACCTTATTCATAATTTCTCCTTTAGACTATTTTCTAGTAATCATTTTTCTTACGACATTCTCATCGAGACCCATTTGACGAGCGATTTCGTTTTGAGCTTCTACTGAACATTCGATGTTTACTAATACATAGTATCCTTCGTTTTGCTTGTTGATTTGATATGCGTACTTCTTTGTTCCCCAAATGTCTTTGGATTCAACTTTTCCGCCAAGCTTTTCAACAAGTGCTTCGTATTTGCTTACGACTGCTGCCTTTTTGTCATCTTCGATGTCGTTACGAATAATATAAAGAATTTCATACTTATTCATATATCGATACCTCCTTTTGGACTTTTGCCCCTCTCGGGGAAGGATTTAGGTTTTCACCTATTTGCTTGCATATAATAAGATATAAATATTAAAAAGTAAAGTAAAAA
>CAMVBZ010000067.1 GCA_947165815.1 uncultured Clostridia bacterium | reverse complement strand
AGAATCCGACCGCACCAAGTGCTACTACTAATGCAATAACAATTCCTGCAATTGCCCCACCAGAAAGTCCTTTCTTTGCTGGTTGTACTGCTGGTTGGTCTGGGTTAACTGGAGGTTGAGGTTGTGGCTGTTGTTCATCTACAAATAACATTGCAAACTTAGAGAAGTGATTTACTTCAAATGTTGCATATCCATTTGCAACTGTTGTATTTAATGCTTCCCTATTGGTTCCATTGATATAGAAGACCTTTGCAACCTTTCCTGCTGGAATTGCCGTATTGAATGGAACCTTAACTAAAACAGAACCATTTGCGAATGTGTTTCCATTGAATGTGATTTCAACTACAAATTGAGCACCATCAATATCTAATCCTGTTGTAGAAACTGTAACTGTTAAGTTAGCATTGCCTCCACCAATTGCGTTTACAGCATTTTTGTCAAATGTTAGAGTTGTTGTTCCAACCTCAACAGATACTTTGCCGTTAGCTGTCTTAGAAGCCGTGAAGAGTGCTGCTAAATCCTTTGCAGTTCCTGGAACCAATTGTTCACCAAACACCTTAGTTCCATCTGTTTCCGTTGTATAAGCATAACCAGAAGCTGTGATAGCACGTTGTTCTTTATGAGTGTTGTCATTAGCACATACTCTTTCTTCAATACCATCTTCAGTTTCTGTTGCAGCCTTTATAACTGTCCATTCACCCCATTCATGTGGTGCTTTTTCAATTCTTCCATCTCCTGCTTTCCATGCTTCTAAATCTGTAATTTCATGTTCGCCATTTTCATCTGAGAAATACTTGCCACAATGTTCACACTTGTAATATGCTCTAACGCCATATGCAGAACAAGTTGCTGGATATTCTGAGAAGAATTTTAGATTCTTATGGTATGCATCTATTGCCAAGTCTTCATCTGTAACTACAAAATATGTTTCATCTTCTTTAATGAATTTTGTATGGCAAATTGAACATTCATAGTGTGCTTCACATCCATCTACTGTGCAAGTTGGATCTACCTTTGCAACAGATTGATAATTATGACCTGCAGGAATTACTAAAGTTGTTGGGTCTGCACATTCTACCCAGTGATTATTGCTGTCTTTTACATAGTATTTATCATATCCGCCAAGTGTGAAATGCTTATGCTCTTTCATTCCAACTTCATCACATGTTGCTGCTTGGGAAATAATTGGAAGTCCACTTGATCCTTCTTCATAAATACGAATAAATGGGCTAGGGATGTTTGTTCCACAATTATCACACGTTGTATTAATGAATATTTCTGGCTCTTCTGGATTAGAATAGTCAAATGTGTATGTTGTGGTTGTATGTTCGTGTGTACATGGAGCATTAACTGTTATTGTAAAGTGTTTGCCTTCATATGTGCATTGTTTAACTTTGAAGAGACCATCATCATTTTCATTTACAATTGGTTGATAATCCATAACGATATATGCATCATATGCACCATCTAACGTTTCAATTCCAAGTGCAGATAAAACTCCAGGAGCTGTATCGAATTCAATTGGAGAACCATCATAAATATAATCTGTTCCATCAAAATAGAAACCAACTTTAGCTACACAAACATAGTCAATTCCTTCTTCTTCATTTGGAATAGCCAAATATAAACGATATCCTCTGACTAATCTATAGATTGCATTTGCCTGATTATTACCATATAAGAGAGCTGTGGATGCTGTTGTTACAGTACCATTTTGGAATAAATCTCCATAGGATGAGAACATAATTGTTTCTTTTGAACCCAAATCCATTGTTATATCATTAATAATATATGGATCTTCATTTGGCAAAACAATAACTGTATAACTCATTCTTTCTTCATTATTCTTATCATAAAGAAGAGTTTGAACATGTCCGAGGCCATCATTATATTCAGCATAGAATCTACCATAATATTCAAAGGTGCCAGCCATATCAGTATTGATATATTTTTCACCCATACCATTATCTGAAAGACCAGTAACATTTCTCCAATCTGTGCCTATACTTTTGTTAAAATCAGTAGCATTACCTTCACTTGCTGTAAAGCCAATAAGGAATGTGTCACCAAGGTGACAAACTAAAGTACGAGTATCATTATTAAGAGTATACCCATCTTGTGCATCTACAACTCTTACTTCAAGACCCTTTACAAGTTCAGCATTAAGAACTGTTGCATCAGTAATAACAAATTTTGCAGAATCGGAATTTACTGAACCAGCTGCATTAGAAACAACACAACGATAATAAGTGCCATTAGTTGCTACACTCTTATCAACAAGGTAATTGTATGTATTTGCATTAGCAATGTTTGTCCAACTAGAATTATCTTCAGATGATTGCCATTGATATGTAAGTGTACCTTGCATTGTTGAAGCATAAACAGCAATTGCATATGATGCATCATTTTGTCGTGTTAAGTTCGCACCTTGTGGTTGGGTTTTAATTATTGGTTTTGGCAACTCAATAAACTTTACTGATACATCTTCTGAGTTAATAACACGTTTATAACCATTTTTTATACCTGTTATTTGGCAACGTACAACTAATGCGTTATTGTTTGTTGTTGTGCGTGCAATTGTTAATGAAGCAGTTGTTGCATTTGAGAATGTATAATCATTCTTTGTTCCATTCTCTATGGCCTTATATAGAGGCGTTCCCTCTGCATTTGCCCAAACATAATACCATTGATATTCAATTTTATCATAGTAACTTGCATTTGAAACCGATGCTGTAACAACAGCGTTGTCTCCAACAACCTTTGTAACTTCAGTATCGCTAACTGAAGCAACTGGAGAATCATATTCACCAACAACCAAATTAAAAGTATTACTCATTTTCCAACTTGAAGCTTGGTTTCCTTTGCCTACTGTACGTACACAGAATCTATATTGAAATGTACCTGCTGAAGCAGTTGTTGGAGAATAAGTTAAATTTGTTTGTCCATTAATATCTACCCATTGATTATCAGTGTATTTTTGCCACTTATATTCATGTTTAACAATGTTTCCACCAACGTTGTTTGGATTTGTAGCATAATTACCTGTAAGGGTAATATTCTTTCCTGTGACAACATTTTCTTGACCACTGACTCCAGCAGAAGATGGAGCAAATGGGGCAGAATAAATTGTATATTTACTTGTTGTAACATTGATACTGCCAAATATCAATCCATTGATAGCAGTTGTATAGTACGTATATGAATTTGCACCAAGTTCAATATTTCTATCTTCAAAAACATTACCATAGTTGGCAAAATTGCCATTATAAGCTGTACACTCTTGATATCCGCCACCATTTACTGAACGATACCAGTTCGTTGTGGTTTCGCTACCAAAATGAGTTCTTGCCGTTTCTTCATCTGCATAAACTGTTTTAATTTCAACAATACCTTTTTCTTCGGTAGTTGGTGCTTGTTTCATTGTTAATGTTAAAGTTGTATCAAATGGATCTGGATTTGGTAAGCAAGCCACATATGTTCCGTGAATCCCTGGAGGATCTGTTGTATCAAAATCAACCTTACTCCAAAAATCATCTACATTAGCAACTTTCTTTGAATCAACATATAAAGAGCCTGTACCAAATTCAACCTTGTCTTTAAAACCTTGTAATTCTGGAATAGTTGAATAATAATTTTCACAATATGTATCTTCTCGATAAGAAAGAGATTCAATAACTCCGTTACGTAGTTGTATTTTTTCAAACAAACTGTTTAGACTAAATCTTCCATATTGACGAACAATATTAACAGAAGCAACGTAAATACCATCATTCAATACAAGTGTTGATTTTTCCATTTGAGGACCCATGGTCAAGTATATTTGCGCATTAACACCACCTTTACCAGGGTGACTAGACTGGAGTGTAAGATTATGACCATTTGTATAAATCATAATAAAAGTCCAATTTCCAGGTGAAATACCATAACCATTTAAGTCAAGAATAAGATCACTTGTAAGTGTGAAATTGTATGTATTTTGCATAGAGATATCACGCGTTAAATATCTTTTACCGCCTTGAGCCAATGCCGTCAAGAACTCTTGCTCGTTTGATATTGGATTACCCATAGGCACATACTCGGCATGAGCTACATCTGTAATGTTATTGCTGAGTGTAAATATCAAACAAAAACACACTAATACTAAAAGTACAGCAATTAACGCCACAGAAACAATAGTTGTACGTTTTGTCATATGATTGTCTCCTTTTTATAAGTATTTATAAACTATTAGAAATAAATAATAGTAAATTCATTTTACATTTTACTTTCTTGCATTTACATAATTATGGTGGGTATATTTGCATACCCTAATGGTTATTTTTATCTATTTTGCATCAAATCCATCTACCCATCTTACACAAATATAACCGACAAATAAGTTATTATATAATTACCAAGTTTTTATTCTTTTAATCTTTGATTAAACTATTTCTAAAAAACACTATTTACCCAAATGGGTATACTAAAATACCCAAACATATATTTGAAAATTGACACTCCTTTGTTATAATCGAGGCATGAGACGTACATTCCACTTTTCTTTATTATTTGTAATCGCACTATTAACACTACTAACTTCTGTAGTTGTTTCCTTATCCTTCAACACAAATCAAGGTGTTGTATATGCCCAAGAGGTAAATGTTCAAACAAAAGATGAATTTATGACCGCCCTTGCTAATAAGACTAGTGTCATTAGAACAGATGATATAGATTTTGAAGATGCCGTTGTCTCACTAAACTATGATGTTAAAATTTTATCCAGTAAACAATCCTCTACTCTTAAGCGAGTATACTTTAAGATTGTTGGACCAACAGTTGAACCAAACTCAATAACTGTATCCTTTGAAAATATTACATTTAATGGTCTCTATGAAGCACCTGTAGACTATATAGCAAACTTAACAATCACATTTGATGATCTTTTTGGAGATAGAGATAATAAGATGTGCATAGATGGAGCATATGGTTATTATAATTTAACTCTAAATAATTGTTATATTCACAACTATGCATCTATGGTTGGTCCTGCTATCTATGTCGAAAATGATTGGAGAGCATATAATAAAAAAATAGACATCTCAAATTGCAAGTTTGAATTCAATTACTCCCAAATGGATACCATTCATATATCAAATGATAAATTGGATGTTTCAATAACAAATTCAGAATGGCTTCATAACGTAGCATACAAGGGTGCTGGATTCTCTATAGCCAACTGCAATCTCAAAATAGATACCGTAAATGTCCATGACAATGGTTCTCACACATTAGACATGGATGTAACAAACCCACAAAACTGTGGTGGCGGAATTTATATAGGTGGAGCAAATGGATATATAAAGGATTCTATAATTTCTAACAATTATAGTGAATATGGTGGTGGATTGGGAATTTCCCCCAAGTTCTCTGGATCTGGAGAATTTAAAGTTATCAATACAGTTATTAGAAATAATTCGGCTCATTATGGTGGTGCAATTTGTGCACATAGTTTATCTGGGCAACCAATTAAATTTATAGGTTGTGAAATTTATAACAATACCGCAGTAGAAGGCTCATCTTTATACGCAATGAATTATGCATATTGGGTAAAAGCAAATAATGGTGGTCTTGTCGAATTCTTATTTTCCACTTTTGCAAACAATAAAGCTCAAGATACAGGCACCTTCTCTTTTTATAAACAAGATGTAACCAAAGGCGAAATTGGTTTTGTAAGCCTTAAAGGTTGTTTCATTATTGGAAACGATCAATACTCCCCTAAACCAAATGATTTCAATTACATTGCAAATAGTGCCCAAGCTATTAACGATGGTGTTGTAACACAAGAAATGTTAAATAATTGTTCAACAAATGGACTCAAACCTCTTAAAGGAAGTTTGGCAGATTATGAAGTTCCTGCTTCAACATATAAAGAATGGGATTCTATGTTTGCTAATGCCACTAAATCTGCTCAAATTGGTTCTATGCCAAATGAGAGCAAGGATAGCAAATCCTGGATTATTGCTGTTGCAGTTTGCGTGCCAGTTGGTGCAATTATTATTGTCTTAGTAATTGTCCTATGTCTCAAAAAGAAAAAGCATCAAAATCCAGTCACCTCAACACAAGACGAATCAGATACAATCATTCAAGATGATAGACAAGAAAAACTCGCGACTTTAACAGAAAGGGAGTTAAAGGTTACAGAATTGGTGATTAAACTTAAGAAACGTCAAGAAATAGCTGCTGAATTGTTCTTCTCTGAGAACACTATTAAAAAGGATTTAACATCTATATATCAAAAGTTAGATGTACATACAAAATCTGAATTAATAGTAAAATACAAGGACTTATTTTAACCTTTTAACAAATCTCTGATTATCTCTCCAGCAATAGTTAAACCAGCAATGCCTGGGATATATGATATGCTCCCTGGAATATGTCTTCCACCCTCTTCAAGTGTTTCACTTCCTTCCATTGCTCCATCTGGAGACCAAACCACTTTAAGTTTCTTAATGCCTATCTCTTTTAGTTTCTTCCTCATAACTTTTGCCATAGGACAGTTTTCTGTTTTGTATATGTCCTTAACATAATATGTTCCCTCTATCCTATTGCCTGTAGATAAAGAAGAAATAATCCTTACACCCTTTTCATCCGCTTCTTTTACAAGAGCAATTTTAGATGTAATTGTATCTATAGCATCTGCAATATAATCATACTTAGAAATATCTATTTCGCTAGATGGATAAGTGCATACATAGGTATCTATTTTACAGTTTGGATTAATGGATAATATTCTATCTTTAGCTGCATCCGTTTTAAACATTCCAATTGTGGAGGTTGTTGCAAGTATTTGTCTATTTAGGTTGCTTTCTTTAAGAGTGTCATTATCCACTAAACCAATGTGTCCGACTCCAGCTCTTGCAAGTGCTTCAACAACATAACCACCTACTCCGCCTAATCCAATTACTAAAACCTTGGAAGCTTTCAACTTCTCTATGCCTTCTTCTTTTATTAGCATTTGTGTTCTTGTATACATACTATCCATAGTTATCTCACCCTTGTAATTGTACCATATATTCCTTCAAAAAAGTATTAAAAAATCAAAAATTGACAATTTCTATTTGATTAAATAAAATAGAAACCTATTTAAAGATATGGAGTACAACTATGTTGAAGCTATTTGATATTAAGAAAGATTATGTATTACCTTCCAATACTGTTCATGCTCTAAAAGGAGTAAGTATCAACTTTAGAAAAAGTGAGTTGGTATCTATTCTTGGACCTTCTGGTTGTGGCAAAACTACCCTACTTAATATCATAGGTGGTCTAGACAAATATACCTCTGGTGATTTAATTGTTAACGGAATTTCCACAAAAGAATATAGAGATAGAGATTGGGATATTTATAGAAATCACTACATAGGTTTCGTTTTCCAAAGTTATAATTTAATTCCACACCTTAATGTTCTTCAAAATGTTGAACTTGCATTAACCATATCTGGCGTAAGCAGATCCCAAAGAAAGGCAATGGCAACTGCTGCTCTTGAAAGAGTTGGCCTTGGAGAACAACTTAAGAAAAAGCCATCTCAAATTTCAGGTGGACAATGCCAAAGAGTTGCTATTGCAAGAGCATTAGTAAATAATCCTAAGATTATTCTTGCAGATGAACCAACTGGAGCATTGGATACAGAAACTTCTGTTCAAATTATGGACCTATTGCAAGAAATCTCAGACGAGAGACTTGTGATTATGGTTACACATAATCCTCAACTAGCTCAAAAATATTCAACACGTATTATTGAATTATTGGATGGAACTGTTATTTCAGATAGCAATCCTTATGATGGAATGCCTGTAATGATAGAACCAGTTAAACCAATCGAACAAGAGAAAAAAG
>CAMVBZ010000066.1 GCA_947165815.1 uncultured Clostridia bacterium | reverse complement strand
ATTTCCAGCCAATCTTTTTATATAAACATTTTTTATTATGCTATATCTTTAAGTTTAATTTGAGAGTTTTCTAAATCTATCTCTCCATTTGGTAATACTCTAATAATTGTACCACCACGTTGCTCATACTTCTTAGCAATACCTGGCATTGCTAAATAGTCTATAGACATACCATATGTTAATACAATACTGAAGTCTGTTGATTTGTTGCCATCTTTACCCCAATATCTGATTTGGAAGTTATTGTAATGGTCGTGTCCACAGAAGATATATCCTGTACTCTTTAATCTTTGAGCAGTTTCAAATAAGTTATCCTCATGCATACCACAGTATACAACCTTTCCACTTTCTCCTGCATTACCACGTAAGTATTCGTAGTCTTTTCCAACTTTCTTCATTCCTAAATCAACGTATTCATGGTATACATCGTAGTATTCAACAAGTGGAATGTGGAAATATGCAGATGACTTAATTGTCATAGCATCTGGATCAGCAAATTTGGCTTCTGTTTCAACTGGATCTAATCCTGCTGCTGTTGCATATGCAAGTTTATCTACTGCACTTAAAGAAGCATATTTTAATCTATTCTTGGTATTCAAAGACTTAATTTCTTTTTCATACCAGTCTATTTGATTTTGATGGATGTTATCATACTTCCAAGCAATTCCTAAATAGTCTCCATCTGTATATGCATGTGAATCAAATAAGACAAATGATTGTGTTATTAATCCGAGCTTGTTCTTTACATTAATAATGTAATTACCAACACCATCTACTTCTTTTGGACCTGGTTCAAATAAGCAATGTGGATACTTTTCCTTGTCCATATAGACTAAGTCTGTTAATTCTTGTCTATCATATAAAGAATATAACTCTGTATCATGGTTGCCATAAACGTGTGCCCAATAGATTCCAAGTTTCTCCATTAGTGCTGCAAACAATTCCGCTTCTCTCTTGTTATCAAATGTTCCAGCAGAATAAGGTACTGGGAATCCAATATCACCAGTTACAATAACTAAATCAGGTTTAACATTTTGAACCAACTTTGCCACAGCATTAATTGCCCATGTGTCATTATTGATTGAGAAAGCACCTCCACCAATATGAATATCTGTTAGTTGAAGAACTTTGAATGTCTGATCATTCTCTACTGTAAATGTCCAATATCCAGTATCTGGATCCTTAACAGGGACTGGTGCAGGATTGTCTGCTCCTCTTGCTGGTTCTAGGTTGTCTATTAGTTTATAGTGTGCATTTGTTCCAACTGCTGCTGCTATTGCAAGAGAGCAAATGAATAATACCACTACACCAATTACAGATGCAGATATAATAATATCTCTAATTCTTCTCTTTTTCTTTTCTTGTGGAGTCATATCCTTCCAGCGCTTCTTCTTCCTATTTTTCTTTTTAGGGGCTTCTACGCTTTCTTGAGCCACTTCTTCATCTTTTGCGAGTTCTTCTTCAACAGCAGGTTCAACTGTTTCCTCTGGGGTTTCTACAACCTCTTCCTCTACTGTTTCTGGAGTCTCTACAACTTCTTCTTGGATGTTCTTTTCTTCATCACTCATTTTTATTCCTCCAATCTACATAGTTGTACTATGTATATGTTTATTGTATATCTATTAGTTTCTTTTGTTCAAGTACCAATGTTCCATTTGGTTTAACTGTTATAATTGTTCCACCACGTTGTTCTGTCTTTTTAACAATACCAACATATGCAAGATAGTCTATGGAGAGTCCGTATGTTAATGTTACACCATAGTCTGTAGTCTTATCTCCATCTTTTCCGTAATATGTAATTGAGAAGTTATTGAGATGGTCATGTCCACAGAACACGTGTGTTGTACTCTTTAACTTTTGAATTGTCTCAAACATTTCGTCATCATGGATACCACAATATACAACTTTCTTATTCTCTCCCGCAAAACCAAAATGGTAATCAAAGTTCTTTCCAGAATCTGCGTCTGCAGCTATCCAATCTTCATATGCATCTTTATATTCCGTAAGAGGGATATGGAAATACATTGAAGACTTGATTGTCATGGAATCTGGATCTGCAAATCTAGCTGCTGTTGCAGTTGCATCTTCACCAATTGCTAGTGAGTAAGCGGCCCTTTCCGCCAAATTTAAAGATGCGTATTTCTCTTTGTTCTTTGTATTTAAATCATTAATCTCTTCTTCATACCAATCTATTTGGTTTTGATGAATGTTATCATATTTCCACTCTAATCCAAGCCAATCTCCATCTGTATATGAATGTGAGTCTACTAATACAAATGATTGTGTGATTAATCCAAGTTGATTCTTTACATTTATAATGTAATTTCCACAACCATCTAAGTCATCTGGTCCAATTTGGAATAAGCAATGTGGATATGTTTTCTTATCTAAATATACCTTTTCACTAATTACTTCTCTTGAGTATAGCGAATAAGCTTCTGTGTCATGGTTACCATATGTAAGTGCCCAGTATACGCCAAGTTGCTCCATTAAGTTTGCAAATGTTACAGCAGATCTTTCATTATTAACTGTTCCTGCTTGGAATAATACTGGATATGCAATATCTCCTGTTACAATTACTAAATCTGGCTTAATATTTTGAATAAGCTTTGCTACAGCATTTAATGCCCAGTTATCTTTTCTTATAGAAAGTACACCAGCACCAATGTGAACGTCTGTTAATTGAAGCACCTTGAAATCTGCATCATTAGCTGTTGTGAAAGTATAATAACCAGTATCTTCATCTATATTGAGATTTTCACCCATCTTAAAGTTGGAACCAACTGGATCAAAGTTTAATATCATTTCATTATTAGATTTGTTTCCACCTAATCCCACAACAAACGCGATGACTAGAATTACTGCAACTAAGACTATGACAGATACAGAGATAATTGCATCTCTGATTCTTCTCTTCTTCTTTTCCTCTGGAGTCATGTCCTTCCAGCGCTTCTTCTTTCTATTTTTCTTTTTAGGCTCTTCTGCGCTTTCTGAAACTATTTCTTCTTGTTCCACAGGTTCTTCTTCAACAACTTCCTCTGTCGTTTCTTCTACAGGTTCTTGAGTCTCTTCTTGAATGTTCTTTTCTTCGTCACTCATACTGTTTCCTCTTTCTTATCAAACTTTGCACTAATAATGAAAATGTGACTTTCCTCAAGTGCTTTTATTTGTTCTTCTGTTATTTCGTTTTTAAGTTCTACTACACATTCAATTCTTCTTCCATACCCGAATGCTTTGTAATCTATGTATTCTATTTTGTTTGCTTCAAATGCGTCTTCTACTCTTTGATCTATATCCCATGATCCAAGCAAAGACTCTATTACGCCCTTTATGTTCTTTATAATTGAAATAATTATAACTGAGCCAATAATGATACCAATGATTGCATCTACTGGTGCTGCACTTGCCATAGATAAGCCATATGAGAGCAATGTCATAGCCGTAATACCAACATCTTGGAGTGAGTCTATCATATCTGCTTTAATAACAGATGATTTGTTCACTTTGTATGCTGCCCAATATCCAAAGAACATTCCAACCTTTACAAGCATTGTTATTGCCACAACAATGAACGACCACCATAAGAAGAAAATAGGTGGATGGAAGAATAATCTTTCAACAGACTTATAAATAAACAAGGCACCAACTAAAAAGTAAATGATGTACATAAAGAAGGTTGCAACATCTTCAAATCTTCCAAATCCATGAGGATACTTCTCTGTTGGTTTCTTTCCCGCAAGACCAATGCCTAATGCACCCGTTGCGTTTCCAACAACGTCTCCTAGATTGTTATATCCGTCTTGAAGTATGCTTATACAATTTGTGATGGTGCCGATATAAAACTTAACACCGCAAAGTGCGATATTAACTATTCCTCCAAAAACTTGGGATAAAATACCAACTTTTAATTCGTTCCCCTTCTTCATAGCAAAAAATATTATATCATTTATTTTATTATAATTAAAGACTCTATTTACTGGAAAATAATATGTGTGCTTTGCAAACATATTAAAAAGGCCTAAATAAAAAGGATGGTTTGTTTAAAACCACCCCATTAGAATATCGAAAAATTAATAATTTATTCTTCTTTTGTATTCGCCTTAATTTTTTCTTCGGCTTCTTTAAAATATACCTCGTATGCCTTCTTGCAATAATTTGGATGTGTATCTTTTTGCGTTAAATCTGGATTCTTGATGTTGTATTTTCCATTAACTCTCCATCCATTTAGCATACCGATATTAAACGCATCTTTAGGACAATTGAATGAGCAAGCTGTACACATTATGCATTTATTTCCAAATGAGAATGAACCATCTTCATTCATTGTAATATTATGCTCTGGGCAATTCTTAACACAAAGACCACAATGAATACATTTTTCTTGATCTACCTTGAAAAAGAGTTTTCCATTAACTTTCATTGCTGGATGTTCTATTCTAAATAGAAAGGCCATTGTATGTCCGCCAAAATGATATTTGTACTTGTGTGGTTTTCTATCTATAATCTCTTGTGCTTCGATAGGAGCAAGTTTCTCAAGTACTTCATGCATTTGCACTGCTCTTGCGTCTGTATGACGGAAAATCATGTTATATGGCATTGCATAATGATATTCGTTTGTTAAAACGAAATTTCTTCTTTTCATCATCTCATTAATCTTGTAATCTGATACGTCATTGAGATGTAAAGGCTCACCACCTGTATGGAATATAAAGTAATCTTTTTTCTCTGGATTCTTTGCAATTAATTTTACAAAGTCTAAAACATTATAGGATGCGTTAAATCCGTGTACTGGATATCCAATACCAACGTAATCATATTGAGTATGATCCTCTGCTGGTTTTGCATCTATATTAATTCTAACAAGTGTTGTTTCAATTTGATTCTTTTCAAATTGTTCCTTGTATAGATTTGCTGTTTTTAGTGTATTTCCACTTCCAGAAAAAACGTAAATTATTGCTTTCATTTTAATCCTCTATCTTCTTATAGTGAGCATTGAACTCATCGTCATACCAATAGTAATTGTTCTCGTCTTTAGCATGAGTGTCATACCAAATCTGTGCATGGAATGGACTCTTCTTTGCTACATGGTCGAAATTCCAAACACCTTGTGTTTCACAACACTCTGGACACCAATGTCCTGCTTTAAGAATTGTGTATGGTGTTCTCTTAAACTTATGTCCATCTGCACATTCCCATTCAAGTTTTGTGTACAAATCACCTTTAACCATAGAAGTTGATACTACCTTGCCACCTCTAAATGCTGCGGCTTCTTTCATATCTTCGATATCTAAATCTTCATCTTTCTTAGATTCGTCATAACCATGTTTTAGTCTAAAGCCAAACTTGTCTACGTTTTTAATATCTCTAACTTCTTCGTAATCAAAGGTTTCACCATTCTCACCTTGGCCTTTGCAGAATACTGGGAAGTCTTCCCATTTATCAGACATATTCTCTGCCTTTTCCATGCTTCCAAATGCTGCTATAACTCTTCCTTCATCTTTCTCTTTAACCCATTGTCTTGGAGAATTAGAATCTTTTAACAAAGGTTGAACGGAGAATTTACTAAGTAAAGCTGGTGGAAAAATCTTTGCGGCTTTAAAGATTGGGTGTGTCTTTGCCATTCCATCCCAGAATGATTTAACTGTTTCTGTTTGGAAATGGAACATATTCTCTAAGATATCGCTATCTAAAAAGAACATACAGTGGAAGTTTCTTGTGGCATTCCAGTTTGGTTTCATAAACTTTTCTGGAGTACATCCAATAATACCAAATCCGTTTGCAAATGTTTCATATCCAGTAATTCTTGCACCTGCGCCACAACCAAGGTTATAAACCTTGAACCAGAAATCATCTACTTCACCTCTTAAATCTCTTAAGATAATATTCTTAAGAAGAAGTCCACTGTCGTGTTGTGTAGACCATTCAGATGGCATATTGTAAGGTGTATGATAAAGAAGTCCGCCATTCAAGTTATCCTTGAATAAGTTCTTATGAAGCATTCCTGTTTGTCTAATTACAGACCAAGTCTTAATGTTGCTTTCTAATACAGCAGTCTCTCCTCTAACTTTGCTCATTCCATATGAATCATAAACACTTGGAAGAAGTGGGTCTGCACATTCTCCCCATGGATGTCTATAATCTCTATTACCATATGTTGCAACTGTTGAAATATGTATGAGCTTTGGTTGATTCTCTTCGATTTCTTCAATTGCTTTTATTAAAGCAACTGCACCATCATAGTTGCATTCAATTGCCTTCTCTGGATGATAATCTGCTGTTGGTGGAATAACTGCTGCAAGATTTAATACATAATCTGCATCCTTAACAAGTTCTCTATCGTTCTCTATATTTGCAATGTTTCCAAATATAACTTCAATCTTATTTTTTCCAAATTGCTTAATGTATTGTTTTGCAATTTTTTTATCTTTCTTTGTATTTAAAAATAAAAGTTTTAACTTTTTAACTTCTGGAATTTCCATTAGTTGTGGCACTGTTGCTTGACCCATATTTCCGCTTGAGCCAGTCATTGCTATAACTATTTCTTTCATATTTTCCTGCCTTTTTTAATATTAATATTTATCCCTTATTCCTGCTGCATCTGCATAAATGCTAATACCACAATCTTCTTCGTTATAAGAGAAACTCCAACGATAAATGTCTTTAAAATCTAATCCAATAACTACTTTGCCTGCAAAGTAAGAATCATTGTTGTATGTTCTAAAATAACCATTGTCCCAGATTGTAATTTCATATGAAAGGTATGTGTAGTATGCGTTCTTATCTCCAATAGAATCTTTAATCTTTATTCTAGATTTTGTTGTTGCTTTATCAGGATCTAATTCAAATTTGATTGTATAATATCCATCTGTTGCATTGTATTCATAAGATGCTGTACCTTGCATTCTATTTTCATAAAATACATCATGTTCGTTTATAACGAAAAGATTTGGATTATCATCCGCATTGAAGACTATTGGATCTATATGAGTAATCTCTGCTTCGTTCCAGTTTGTTGTTGGAAGTCCGTTTTCATCCATATAGTTATTTCCAACACTTTGTTGTAATGCATACTCTTTGCCTTTTTCGTAGTATCTTCTTTCAGAAAGAATACTTCCCATATTTCTAAAGATATCACCAAATAATGCATTCTCTGCTATTGGACATTCTTTAATTGCACGATAGTTGCAATAGAAATATTTGTTAGGTGTTTTCATTATGATGTAATCATCATAAAGAATGTTGTTTTGTCCTAACATATAGCATTCGAACCATCCTTCGTTATATGCAGCACAATATGGTGTATCTCTTAAATTGTCTAAAGCTATTGAATAAAGAGCAAAAACTTTTTCATCATCCGTTGCACCAAGTGAATCTATGTTAATAAGAGTAGAATCAGCTGGTTTTTCTCCCATATGTTCAAAGTCTCTTGATGATTTTTCAACCAATGTAGGACGATGACAAGCAGCAAATAAAAAAATGGATGCAAGTAGCACCAAGACCAACACAATTAAGCCAAACTTTCTCTTATTTGCCATCCTAAAAGCTATGCCTCCTTTTTTGTTATACAAAAGAATATCATATATTATTTAATTTTGCACTAAAAAAATTAAAAAAATTGACAAATTTTTATTTTTGCCCGATTGTTTGACAAAGGGAGGTATGTGAAATTATAATTATTCAAGCAATAATCGAGGTAATTATGAATTCTCAAGTCTTAAAATTCTTCAATAAAAACAGATCTAATTTCATCTCCATTTTGATGGCATTGGTTCTTTTTTGTTGCTTAGTTGGTCCATTATGGTCTTACCATAGTGCACAAACAAAAGAATTTGGAGAGGAAGTTTTCACTTTAACAGGAAGACCAGTTTATTACAGTTTTGGAAATATAAAAGAATATCAATCAGACCCATATGGATTTAA
>CAMVBZ010000065.1 GCA_947165815.1 uncultured Clostridia bacterium | reverse complement strand
ACTTTTGAAACCGCCATGACCGCCATCATGAGAATAGAAGACGCCAAATTCCTAAAATAATTTATTATTTTGATAGATAGACTATCATTTTGAGGGTTAGACTATCATTTTACGGGGGGAAATATGAGTATAAAACAAGCCAAGATTGACTATATTGTTTCTATTGCTTCAGAGCTTTTTTTATCTAAAGGAATTGAGTCTGTTACCATTAAAGACATTACACAAAAGGTTGGAGTAGGTGAGGCTACAATTTATCGTTATTTTACCACAAAGCAAAATCTTGTAATCCAAGCTGCAAAAACTATGGCAGATCAAATACACACAAAGTATTTTGATTTATCCAAAGCAACAACTGGAATTAGCAAGATGGAAGCATTTTATAATAATTTCCTAAAGATTTATGAAGAACATCCAGAGTATTTCAGATTTATATCCGAGTTCGATTCAATTATTAAAGCAGATGTAAATTTAGATCAATACGAAGCCACACTTCTTCCATACGTAGAAGATTATTTGGATGCATATAATTTAGGATTAAAAGATGGAACAATAAACAAGATAGAAAATATAAATTTATTTTATTTAACATCCACGCATGCACTTATGGGTATTTGCAAGAAACTTACCATGGATAGTGTAGTATTAAAGCAAGATAGTTATGGCAAGCAAGAAGTAGAGATGTTAATAGATATAATCATTTACAAAATGAAAACAAAATAAAACCATAAGGAGTATTTAAAGGAAATTATGGAAAATGTAGCAGAAAAATCAGTTGGCAAAAGACTAAGTAAGAAGCAGATTTGGATATTTGCTTTAGGACAACTTGGTTGGTCTATTTTAGGAGGTATTGTTAATACATGGTTAGTAACATTCTACCTTCCTACCCAAGGAGACATTGAAGTTGGTGCTATTTCTTACATCAAACCAGGTCTAGTAATTGCAGGATTCTTAACAATATTAGGTTTAATAACAGCAATAAGCCGTTTATTTGACGCGGTAACAGACCCATTAATCGCATCACTATCAGATAGAAGTAAGAATAGAAGAGGAAGAAGAATTCCATTTATGCAATATTCTGCAATCCCATTTGCAGTAACAACAGTTCTTTTATTCTGTGCTCCTATAGAAGAAATTAGTGGATGGAACGTAGCATGGATTTCAATATTTGTTATCCTATTCTACTTATTCATGACAATGTATTGTACACCATATAATGCTCTTATTTCAGAGTTTGGTAAGACACAAGAAGATAGAATGGCAATTTCTACTGCTATTTCCTTAACATTCTTTGCTGGTACTCTCTTAGCATATACACCATTCTTATTCGCTGGATTCTTAAGAGGAGCAGTTGGCTTTGCATGGAGTTATAGAATAGTCTTCATAGTTCTTGCTGTTATAGCATTAGTTATGATGTTACTCCCAACATTCCTTCTAAAAGAAAAGGAATTTGTAAATGCAGAACCAAGCAAATCAAATATGTTCAAATCATTGGCATCCACATTTAAGAATAAAGACTTCAGAGTATTCGTTGGCTCAGATATTATGTACTGGATCGGATTAACACTCTTCCAAACAGGTTTGCCATTCTTTGTAAAAGTTTCAATGCAACTTCCAGAATTAATGGTAATGGTATTAATGGGTGTCATGACAGTTCTAAGTGCAGCTGTATATCCATTCGTTACAAAACTCGTTAAAAAGTTCGGAAAGAAGAAACTTGTTATCATTGGTTTCTTTGGTTTAGCAATTGCATACGTAGTAGCAGGATTAACAAACCTCCCAGGTATTGCAGCAATCCCAGCAATAGGTTATGTTCTTGGATTTGCAATTTGTTTAATAGCAGCATTCCCAATGGCACTACTTGGTATTATCCCACAATCTATCGTTGCAGACGTTGCAGAAGCTGAAGCAGTAGTAACAGGTGAGAATAGAGAGGGTATGTTCTTCGCAGCACGTACATTCTCAATGAAATTAGGTCAATCTATAGCAATGCTTGCTTTCACATCACTCGCAATTATTGGAACAGTAAACGCAGATAAGACTTCTAACGATATTACAGCTAACCCACTTGGACTTGGTATTGTAGCAATCGTTGCAGTAGTATTCTGTGTGTTAGGTGCTGTTATCTTATTCTTCTACAGAGAAAAGAAGATTATGAAAATCATCGCAAAAGATTCAGACGCAGCATTTATGGCAGCTCTTGAAAAGGAATCCAAGTTCGATAAACTCGCAAAAGACGAAGAAGTAACAGAGACAGAAGTAAAAGAAATGGAAGAAAGAGAAGAGATTGAAGAAGAAGCACAAGTTAGTGTAGAAGAACAATCTCAAGAAGAAACAATTGAACAAACAAATGAAGAAGATAAAGGAGAATAATTATGGACAAGACAGTAAGTATTTTTAACAACAGAATGGACGCAAAAACAATTAAAGCAGCAGAAAAGTCCAAGGCAAAGTTCATTAAAAAGTACGGAGACGATTCAAATGCAGATTATAAGATTGGTTTCAAAGCAATTGATACTCTAGACTTTATCGGTGCAGATAACATCGTATTCGGAGAAAGCAATGCTGAGTTTGATCCAAAGGCATTAATCGTTGGCAACATCCGTATGGGATTTGGTCACTATCGTATTTCTATCGCTATGGCATCTTGTGCACGTGCATTAGGATTTAAGCCATATTGGTTAGATTTAGCATCTTTTGATGCTACTGGCTCAAAGATGATTAGAGAACAAAACGATTTATATTCTCTCGCTTCTCGTATCTCTCAAAAATCCAAGTTATTTAATAAACTCGTTTGGGAACCATTAAATAGTGAAGGATTCAAGAAGATTTCATATAATGCAAAAGACCAAAAGAATAGTGAATTATTAGTTCCTATCTTCAAGAACATTCCAAAGGATATTCCATATATTGCAACACACGTATGGCCATCTCAAGGTGCTATCCATGCAGGTATGACAAATGTTGTTAACGCAATTCCAGATAACTGGCCAATGGGATTACATCTTTCTGAAGGTGCTATCCATACTGTACAAACTCCATTTGCATATTTAGGATACAAAATGTTAAACGGATTCGATAAGAAGCCACTTAACGGCATTCCAGAAGACCAATTAAAGATGGTCGGATGTTTTGTAGACCACGAATTACTTGTTAACCTAAAGGAAGACAATGACTTACGTAGAGAACGTATTGCAAACGGCAAACCAATTAGAATCTTAATGACAGTTGGTGGTGCAGGTGCAGGATTTGATATGTATGTTGCTATGATTAAACATTTAATTCCATATGTAGAGGAAGGCAAAGTTGCACTCTTTATTAACTTTGGAGACCATGAAGGTATCTATCATAAACTCAATGATGCATTAGGTGGATTTGAAACAACAAACTTCTTCAACAAGTATGACGAATTAAAGGCATTTGCAAAGAAGATTAGAAATGAAGATGTAAAGGGTATTTATGCATTCTGCAATAATGATATCTTCCAAGCAGTTTATTCTACAAACTTATTTATGCCTGTAACAGATATCTTAGTAACAAAACCAAGTGAACTTGCATACTATCCAATTCCAAAGGTATTTATGAGACACATTGGTGGACACGAAGTATATGGTGCAATTAATGGAAGAGAGAAGGGAGACAGCACATTTGAATGCCCAACAAAAGAATCCATTAATGAAATGTTTGATAGACTTTTATCAGATAAAGAAATCCTTACACATATGTGCAATAGAATCGATGAACTCAAAGAGACAGGATACTATGATGGAGCTTATGAATGTGTAAGACTCGCAGCTGGTTTAAAGAAATAATTAACTTAAACTCAATAATAAAAGCAGGCGCCTAAAAACGTCTGCTTTTTATATTATATATAAAAGGATTATAAAATAGTTGTTATATCTTCTACTTTATTTCTAATGAAATGTCTTTCATTTGGTTTGCAATCTTCATCAGCATAGCCAATAGGTAAGAAGAATATAGGTTTAATGTTTTCTGGCAAATTAAATAATGTTTTAGTTTTGTCTGGATCAAAGAGAAGAACAAAGCAAGTACCTAATCCGTTTTCGGTTGCAGATAGCATTAATTGTGATCCAACTAATGTAGCATCTATTGCATCACTAGATCTTTTACCATCTGGTGAGTTCCAACATACATTTTTATCTACACATACAATTATTACAGCAGGTGCACCATAAACACATGGTGAGCATTCCTTTGCCTTTTGAATAGCATCTTCTGATTTGCAGACATATAATCTAACAGGATTATTGTTTTTTGCAGTTGGTGCTAAGTTGCCATCTTCTAAAACTTTATTTAAAAGTTCATCTGGTATTTGTTTGCTTGAAAATTTTCTTACTGAGTATCTTTCTTTGCAAAGTGTAGTGAAGTCCATATTTATTCTCCTAAATTATTATTGTACCTATTATATACCATATTTATATAAATAAAAATCCCTTGCCTAGAAAAAACTAAACAAGGGAAGTTATTATTTGGTTTGATAATTAGAATTTACGATTTGCGAAAGCTTTAACACCGATGAATTGTGCTTCGTCTCCGAGTTCTTCTTCGATTCTTAATAATTGATTGTATTTTGCCATACGGTCTGTTCTAGAAGCAGAACCTGTCTTGATTTGGCCAGCGTTTACAGCAACTGCAAGGTCTGCAATAGTTGTATCTTCTGTTTCACCAGAGCGGTGGCTTACCATACATGTATATCCATTTGTTTGAGCTAATCTAATAGCATCTAATGTTTCTGTTAATGTTCCGATTTGGTTTACTTTGATTAAGATAGAGTTACCAACATTATTGATAATTCCTTTCTTTAAGAATTCTGGGTTTGTAACAAAGAGGTCGTCACCAACTAATTGAACTTTCTTTCCAAGTCTCTTTGTTAATTCTTTCCAACCTTCCCAGTCTGATTCTGCAAGACCATCTTCGATTGTTACGATTGCTGGATAATCTGCAACGAGTTTTTCAAGGTAACAAATCATTTCTTCTGTTGTCTTCTTGCCTTCGCCAGATTTTGCTAAATTGTACATTTGATTTCCTTCATAGAATTCAGATGAAGCAACGTCCATACCTAAGAAAATTTCTTTTCCGAGTACGTATCCTGCGTTCTTAATAGCTTCAGCTATTAATGCGAGAGGTTCTGCATTACCATCTTTACAGCTTGGAGCGAATCCACCTTCATCACCAACACCTGTTTCATATCCTTTTGCCTTAACAACTTTTTGAAGTGCGTGGAAGATTTCTGTTCCTGCTCTTAATGCTTCTTTGAATGTATCAAATCCAGCTGGGATAATGAAGAATTCTTGGAAGTCTACTGTGCTTTGTGCGTGTGCACCACCATTGATAACGTTCATACATGGGGTAGGGATTGTCTTTCCGTTTGTTCCACCAATGTAACGATAGAGTGGCATACCTAAAGATTGAGCAGCTGCTCTTGCTACTGCAAGGGATACACCTAAAATAGCGTTTGCACCGAGGTTCTTCTTGAATGGAGTACCATCTAATGCGAGCATTGTTTTGTCGATCTTAACTTGATCTGTTACTTCCATACCGATGATAGCTGGAGCGATTTTTGTGTTTACGTTTTCAACTGCCTTTAAGACACCTTTTCCACCGTATCTCTTTTTGTCTCCGTCTCTTAATTCGAGAGCTTCGCTTTCACCTGTGGATGCACCAGAAGGAACGATTGCGCTTGCTTTGATTCCGTTGCATAATGTGATTTCAACTTCAACTGTTGGATTGCCACGAGAATCTAGAACTTCACGACCATGAACATTAGTAATTTTTGCCATAAAAAATATCTCCTTTAATTTGTTTTAAAAATTAACTTCTAAAATTATAATGGATAGTATTAATATTTTCAAGTTAAAAAAGAACAATTAAAAATTTTGGAGGGAGTGATTTATTTGATAAAGATAAAAAAGCCTGCCCATTTTTCAATTTGACCGAACAAAAGTTCCGAATCTGTACGAATGAAAGTTGCAAATCTGTACGAATGAATGTTCCGAATTTATACGAATAGTATTGCCAAATTTATCAACATATGATATTATGTTAATGTATGAAATAAGGAGTTATTATGGCAAAAGTAGTAGATTTATCTAAATATAGAGCAAGAATAATTGATAAAACAATTAATAATTATCTTGAGGTGTTTGGAGCTGTTTGTATTGAAGGACCTAAATGGTGTGGAAAATCATGGACATCTTCATATCATTCGAATAGTGAATATCTTGTTGGTGATCCTAGAAATAATTATGTAAATAGAGAAAGAGCAAAAATGGATCCATATTCAGTTTTAGATGGTGAAACGCCAAGATTAATTGATGAGTGGCAAGAAGTTCCTCCACTTTGGGATGCAGTAAGATATAAGGTTGATGAACGCGGATTAAAATCACAATTTATATTAACAGGTTCATCTACTCCTAAATTGAAGGGAATATTGCATAGTGGGGTTGGAAGAATTGGAATTCTTAATATGAGAACTATGTCTTTATTTGAATCAGGTGATTCAAGTGGAGTTGTATCACTCGAAGAATTGTGTAAGGGTACCATTAAAACAGTATGGACTAATGAAGTTAGTTTATGTGATTTGGCAAATTATATAGTCCGCGGGGGATGGCCAGGCAACATAAACATATCTATTGGTAATATTGGATTGCTTTCACGTTCTTATATAACGACAGTTCTTAAAAACGATTTACCTAGAATGGATGATAAAAAATATGACATTGGTAAAATGCATTTACTTTTAAGATCATTAGCAAGAAACGAGAGTACGACAGCTTCAAATAACAAATTAATTAGTGATATAACAAAATACGATGGAGAAAAAATTGAAGCAGAAACAGTGGCAACTTACATAGATGTTTTTAATAGAATGTTTTTGTTAGATAATCAGGAACCTTTTTCGCCAAGGATTCGTTCATCGGTTCGCGTAAAAAAGATGGAAAAAAGACATTTTACCGATCCTGCTTTAGCATGTGCATTATTAGACATCACTCCAGAAAAATTAATGAATGATCTTGAAACATTTGGTTTCATGTTTGAGGCTCTATGTGAAAGAGATTTAAAAATTTATGCTGAGTCATTTGGTGCAAAAGTCTATCATTATCAAGACTATAATGATAAGGAAATTGATACTGTAATTGAATTATCTAATGGCGATTGGTGTGCATTTGAAATAAAATTAGGAGCAAACCAAATTGATAAAGCCGCAAAATCATTAATTGAGTTAAAGAATGACATGATTGCAAAAGGAGACAAATCCCCCAAAGTCCTATGTGTTATTTGTGGATTAACAAATGTTGCATATCAAAGAGAAGATGGAGTATTTGTAGTACCTATTACGGCATTAAAAAATTAAGTCATTTTTATATTGACATTTCACGCATTAAAAATATATATTTTTAGTAATGAAAGAGATAGTGAAGCAAAAGATTAGGGATATATATGTTTTTATTAACAGGCATAAATTATGGATTTTATGTCTTTTTTTAACGCTTGCTCCTATTATTTTCTTCTATAGTTTATGGAATATGTTGTACAACCCAATGTACTATACTGCATACTTCATTCCAGGATTGTTTGGAACGTTTGTATTTATTCCATTTTTATTGTTCACAATAAATAGGATATTCTTTAAAAATTCTGTTGTAGAGATTTGCAGTGCGGTTTTAGGAATAATTTGGGCTATTCTAATTTTTATAATGCTTGCAGCTTATCTTTCTAAGTTGGTTTATTTCACAATAGAGCTTATCCCATACTTATTAATTTTATTAATTGTTATTGCATTAATAGTGTTTGTTAAAAGAGAAAGTTTTGACAAAAGAACAAAGATAATATTAGTAAGTGTTATTGGATTTGTTGTTACATGTGCATTTGTATTTGGTGTATTCAATCTACAACCAGTTTTCTTTGATACAAAAGCATCTGTTTATATGGTAGAGGATGAGTATCAGATTTGTTGGAGCACATCTACAACAACAGCAGGGTATATAGAAATAGGAAATGAAAAGTATTATGACTCATATGCTGGAGCATTAAACTGTTCAACTTTACATAAGGTAACCATTCCAAGAGAGGTATTGGACAACAATAACAACTATACAGTAGTTTCATATGGAGTTTCTCATAACAGAGCATATTTCCCAATTAGAACTTCCACAGTTTCTAAGGACTATACATTTAGACCAGTAAACTTTGATGATGGTATTCAAATTTACAATATTAGTGATAACCATCTATATAGAACAGGAC